>JAWWCR010000094.1:0-17974 GCA_033720355.1 Gemmatimonadota bacterium | reverse complement strand
GGTCAACGACGAGCTGGATGCGTTGCAGGAGGGGTTGGAGAGGGTTCGCGAGCGGCTCGCGGTGGGTGGCCGCCTCGTCGTGATCTCCTACCACTCTCTCGAGGACCGAATCACGAAACAGACGTTCCGCGAATGGGCGCGAGCATGCGTGTGCCCTCCCGGTCTGCCGGTCTGCCGGTGCAGGGGGGAGCCTCTCGGCCGCGTCCTGACGCGTCGGCCCGAGCGCCCCTCGCAGGAGGAGGTCGCCCGGAACCCGAGGTCGCGGAGCGCGAGGCTACGCGCGTGGGAGAACGCTGGCAGCCGAAACGCGAGGACCGACTCGGCGTGAAGATGCGACCTGTCCGACGTTGGGGAATACCCCTGGCGAGCGGTGCGGTGCTCGTCGCCTCGCTGACACTCGCGGTTCGGCGCAGCGAGGAAGGGCGCCGTCTGTCGACCGAGCTCGACCGGCTCGAGTCGGAAGAGGGAATCTTTCGCGACAGGCTGGCGACGGAGATCGCCAGATCCGACTCGCTGGCGGCTCTGCCGCGTGTGGAGGTCGTCGCCCGGGAGTTGGGGCTGCGACGAGCGGGGGATGGCGAGGTGTTCCACCTCACCGAGCCCCGGCCCGAGGGGATGCCTGCGGGCGCGTCGGTGGGGACGCGCGACGGTGGCCACAGGTAGCTGGAGGGGAGACGGTCGGCTCGACGGCCGCAAAGGGGGTGGGTGTGACGAGGTTCGGTCTCCAGAGCGCGGGTTCGCGGATTCGCGAGGCCCTCGAAGGCGGCCCCGGTCCGATCTCGCCGGTCACGTACCGGCGACGGCACCGGGCGCTGGTCTGGATGTTCACGGCGGTCGCGGTCGCGTACGGCGGACGGCTCGGCCACCTCCAGCTCGTTCTCGGAGACGAGTTCCGCAACCGCGCCGTCGCCCAGAGCATGGAAGAGAAGGAGATCCCGGCATCGCGAGGCGAGATCCTCGACCGTCACGGGACTCCCCTGGTCTCGGACGACACGCGCTACCACGCATACCTCTCGCCCGTCGAGCTTCGTATCGACCGCGAGTCCGCACTCGAAGCGATCGAGTCCGTGGTCGCGCTGTCGGGCGACCGGCGTGCCCGGCTCCTGGCGGCGAGCGGCGGCTGGCACTCGATCGCGTCGGGTCTGAGCGATGAGGAGAAGACGACGCTCGAGACGAGTCTGCCATCGGGTCTCGGGTTCGAAGCGAGCCCCGCGCGGCGATACCCGCGCGGCAGCGTGGCCCGGCGGCTCATCGGGCGTGTCGCGACCAACGGAGAGGGCCAGAGCGGGCTCGAGCTGCACCTCGACGCGCTGCTGAGGGGCGAGCCCGGTCGGCGGACGATCAGGGTGGACGCGCAGCACGGCGAATACCGCTCGCCCGATGCCGTGGTCGCGGAGCCGCGCCCGGGACACACCGTCGTGCTCACGATCGACGCCGAGCTGCAACGCATTGCCGAGAGCGAGCTGTCGCGCGTGATCGCCGAGACCGAGGCGAGCGCCGGCGACATCCTCATCTACCAGCCGCAGACCGGCGAGCTCCTCGCCGTCGCCAGCCAGCGCCGAGGCTCATCGGGCACCGCCGTCCCGGCGTTCGCAGATCCCTACGAGCCGGGGTCCACGGCAAAGCCCTTCCTCCTCGCCGCGCTCCTCAACGAGGGCCTCGTGGACCTCGATGAGCTGATCGATGTCGAGGGCGGCGAGCTGCGCGACGGCCGCCGCGTCATCAACGACGTGCACGGGTTCGAGGAGCTGTCCGTCCGGGAGATCCTCGCCCAGAGCAGCAACGTGGGCGCGGCCAAGCTGGCGCAGCGGATCAGACCGCCCGTCCAGCACAGCTACCTGCGCGACTTCGGCTTCGGGATGCCGACGCAGGTCCAGCACCCGTCCGAGTCGGGCGGCAAGCTCCGCAGGTTCTCGGAGTGGACCGCGCTCAGCCCGGCTTCGCACGCCATGGGGTACGAGCTTTCGGCGACGTCGCTCCAGCTCGTCGCCGCCTACGGGGCCCTCGCGAACGGCGGGCGGCTCATGCGGCCGACCCTGGTACGCGAGATCCGTGACGACCGTGGCCGGGCCGTGTGGTCGGCGGAGCCCACGATGGTGCGTCAGGTCGTCCGACCCGACGTCGCTCGGACGGTGAGCGGGGTGCTCGCCGACGTGGTGCGGGAGGGGACCGGGAAGCTCGCGGGCATGGCCCGCCTGTCGGTCGCAGGGAAGACGGGGACCGCACGGCTGGCCGCGAACGGCGGCTACGCGAGCGGCCGCTACCGCGCCTCGTTCGTGGGCTTCGCGCCGGCGGATCGGCCGCGGGTCGTGATCCTCACGCGTATCGAGGACCCGCGGGGCGCGTACTACGGGGGCGCCATCGCCGCGCCGGTGAGCCAGGCGACGCTCCAGGCCGCGCTCGCGACGCGTGTGGGCGCCGTCGATGGTCGTCTCGTCGCGTCGGGCGTCGAGCCCCGTCGCTGGTCGGGCGCAGCGCCGGGGGCGGATCGCGGACCGTTCATCTTCGCGGTCGGAGAGGGCGCATCGCAGGTACGGACCGCGTCGGACGCCCCGGCGCCCGTCGAGCTCCCGAACGTGACCGGGCTGCCGCTGCGCGCCGCCGTGTCGCGGTTGCACGGCCTCGGGCTGCGGGTCGAGCTCCACGGCAGCGCGGTCGTCCGCGAGCAGGAGCCGGCCGCCGGACGACAGGTGCGCCCCGGCCGGCTCGTCGTGCTCCGGTAGGGGCGAAGACCCGCGCAGAGGACCGGGGAACACTGGAACACGCGCTCGGTCGGAGGGGATAGCCGTAGCGATGGAGGAAGGCCCGCTACCCGGACCGGGTGGCGGGACGAAGAGACGAACCCGCAGCGCCGGCGCCGAGCATCACACCACGTGGCAGACAACATCATCGCGAGCGACCGCGTCGAGCAGCGACTGCTGCTGAAGGGACTCCGGCCTCACTGGGTCGGTGATCCTCCGCCGCATGTCGAGGGCGTCACGACCGATTCCCGCCGCGTGACGCCCGGCCAGCTCTTCGTGGCGGTCCACGGGACGCGGGTGGACGGCCATGTCTTCCTGCGCGACGTCGCGCGCGCGGGCGCGGTCGCGGCGGTCGTCGAGCGGACGACGGATCTCGATCTTCCGCAGCTGGTGGTCGGCGACTCCGCCGCGGCTGCGGCGCACCTGGCGATGCTGTTCGCCGGCGACCCCTGCGCCGCGATGCGCTACGCCGCCGTCACGGGGACGAACGGCAAGTCCACGACGGTGTGGATCCTTCGCTGGCTACTCGCCGATGAGGCACGGGCCGCCGCCGTCGGGACACTCGGCGTGGTTGGGCCCGACGGCGATCTCCGACCGGGCTCGCTGACCACGCCCGACCCGTTCGTGCTCGCCGGGATGCTCGCCGAGCTCCGGGACGAGGGCGTCGAGCGGGTGGCGCTCGAGGCTTCGTCCCACGCGCTCGTCCAGCGTCGGCTCGATGGTCTGCGTTTCGACGCGGTCGCCTACACGAGCTTCAGCCGCGAGCACCTCGAGTACCACCCCGATCTCGAGTCGTATCGCGCGGCGAAGCTCCGTCTGCTCGACCTTCTCGTCGACGGGGGCGTGTGCGCCGTCAACGTCGACGAGCCGGCATGGCGGGATGTCGACCCCCGGGGGGCGGCCACGATCCGCTACGGGTTCGGGCCGGCGGCCAGCGTACGGGCGGTCGACCCGCGGTTCTCGGCCGGCTCGACGACCTTCACCCTCGCCACGCCGGGCGGGGACCGGCCCGTCCGTCTGCCGCTACCGGCCGAGTTCAACGTGCACAACGCCCTGGCGGCGGCGTCGATGGCTCTCGGGCTGGGCGTCCCGGTGGAACGCGTGGCGTCGCGGCTCGCCAGCGTCCCGCCGGTCCCCGGGCGGATGGAGGTGCTGCGACGCGAGCCCGCGCTCGTGGTGCGCGATTACGCTCATACGCCCGACTCGTACGAGCGGGTCCTGTCGACGTTGCGCGGGCTGGTGACGGGGCGGGTGCTCGCTGTGTTCGGGTGCGGAGGCGATCGAGACCCGGGGAAGCGACCCATCATGGGCGAGATCGCGACGCGGCTCGCCGACCTGACGCTCGTCACGACCGACAACCCGCGTAGCGAGGATCCCGCGGAAATCTGCCGGCAGGTGGTAGCGGGGCTGGACCCGGGGCGCTTCGAGATCGTTCTCGATCGGCGCGACGCGATCGCGCGGGCGCTCGAGCTGGCCGGGCCCGACGACGTCGTGGTGCTGCTCGGGAAGGGCCACGAGACGTACCAGATCATCGGAGAGGAGCGGCGGCCCTTCGACGAAGCGGCGATCGTCGCCGAGTTGGCGGGCGCCGGCGCCCCATGACGACGGCCACCGCCCGCGGCTTCACGTCGGAGGAGATCCGAGCGTGGCTCGGTCTGCCGGCCGGCGGCGGGACGCGGGAGTATCGGGGGGCCGCCTCGGACTCGCGACATGTCCGGGGTGGAGAGCTCTTCGTGGCGATCCCGGGCGAGCGGGTGCACGGGGCCGATTTCCTCGAGCAGGCGGCGGACGCCGGGGCGCGCGGCGCCATCGTCGAGACGGGGCGCGAGCGGCACGACCTTCCCCTCGAGTACTTCCCGGTCGAGGACCCCGTCGCCGCGCTCGGGACGGTGGCGAAGGGGGCGCGGAAGCGCACGTCGGCGCGCGTCATCGCGATCACCGGGAGCTCGGGGAAGACGACCGTCAAGGAAATGGTGGCCCTCGCGGTCGGTGACGCCCGCAACGTGTACCGCACCGCCGGGAACCTGAACAGCCAGGTCGGTCTGCCCCTCACGATCCTGGGGGCGCCCGACGGTGCGGAGGTCTGGGTGCTGGAGATCGGCGCGAGCGAGCCCGGCGAGATCGCCCGGCTGGCCGCCATCGCTTCGCCCGATGACGCCATCGTGACGACCGTCGGGCCCGCTCACCTCGAGGCGTTCGGGACGGAAGCCCGCGTGCTCGAGGAGAAGCTCGATCTTGCGCGGGGCGCGGCACCGACCGGATACGTCGTCGTCGGCGAGCTCCCCGATGCCCTGCCGCGCGCCGCGCGGGCGATCCGGGCCGATACGATCGTCGCCGGGCTCGGCCCCGAGTGCGACGTGAGGCCCGAGCGGGCCACGGTCGGCGGAGAGCGGATCTCGTTCGAACGCGCCGGCGTCTCGTTCGAGCTCGGTGTCGGTGGCGTACACCATCTGCGCGATGCCCTGATCGCCGTCGCGATCGCAGAGGCGATCGGTGTGCCGTCCACCGCGATCGCCGGGGGGCTGGCCCGCTACGCACCCGTCGGCCACCGCGGCGCGGTCGTCTCGATCGGGCGGTTGACCGTGCTCGCCGACTGCTACAACGCCAACCCCGAGTCGTTTCGCGCCGCCCTCGCGCAGTGTCGCGACCGGTACGCGGGTCGCCGGCTGGCCGCGTTCGCCGGCTCGATGCTCGAGCTCGGCGACCACGAGGCGGAGGCGCACCGCGCGGTCGCCCGCGAGATCGTCGACGCCGGGTTCGCCGTCGTCGCCGCGACCGGCGCCTTCGCGGAGGGGGCGGTCGCGGCGACGGACGAGGAGGTCGAGGTGATCGCCGCGGTCGATCCGGAGGATGCGCGGTCGCCGTTCCTGTCGAGCCTGCGCGGAGACGAGGTCGTTCTCGTCAAGGGGTCGCGCGGGGCGCGGCTCGAGCGCGTCCTCGACTGGTTGGAAGAGGCGTTCGGGACAGCGGACGGACACGATCCGGAGGACGCGGCCTGATGCTCTATCACCTGCTGTTTCCGCTCGCCGAGCAGCACATCCTCTTCAACGTCTTCCAGTACATCTCGTTCAGGGCGGCGGGAGCGATGGTCACCGCGCTCCTGACCGCCTTCGTGGTCGGACCGCGCGTCATCTCGTGGCTCCAGACCCGTGGGTGGGGACAGGTCGTGCGCGCCGAGGGGCCGGCGACGCACCTCAAGAAGGCGGGCACGCCCACGATGGGCGGTCTCATCATCCTCGCCGCCACCATCGTGCCGACCCTGTTGTGGGCCCGGCTCGACCGGACGTACGTGTGGATCGCGCTCGCCGTCACGGCGTGGATGGGCGCGATCGGCTTCATGGACGACTACCTCAAGGTCGTGCGTCACGAGTCGCGGGGTCTGATCGCCCGATACAAGCTCATCTGGCAGTTCATCCTCGGGCTCGCCCTCGGCGGGTTCCTCCTGTTCGTCCCCCTGTCGTCTTACGGTCCGAGCCAGACGATGCTGCCGTTCTTCAAGAACCTGAGCATCGTCATCGTGCCGGCCCTGTTTCCGCTGTTCGTGGCGATCGTCGTCGCCGGGAGCGCGAACACGGTGAACCTGACGGACGGTCTCGACGGGCTGGCCACGGGTCTCTCGGCGATCGCGGCCGTCACCTTCGGGCTGTTCGCCTACGCGATCGGCCGGGTCGACACTTCCGCGTACCTCGGTCTCTTCTACCTGCCGGGCGCTGGCGAGCTCGCGATCTTCTGCGTCGCGCTGTCGGGCGCCGCGATCGGCTTCCTGTGGTTCAACGCGCCGCCCGCGCAGGTGTTCATGGGCGATACGGGCTCGCTCGCACTGGGCGGAGCGATCGGCGCCGTCGCCGTCCTCCTCAAATCGGAGTTCCTGCTCGTCATCGTCGGCGGCGTGTTCGTGCTCGAGGGGCTGTCGGTGATGATCCAGACCGGGTGGTTCCGGTACACGAAGAAACGCACGGGGACGGGGCGCAGGGTCTTCCGGATGGCGCCGCTGCACCATCACTTCGAAAAGCTCGGGTGGCCCGAGACGCGCGTCGTCGTCCGCTTCTATATCCTGGGGATCATCTTCGCGCTGGTGGGCCTGGCGACCCTCAAGGTCCGCTGATGCTGCCGTTCGAGCGGGGAGACCGCGTCGCCGTCCTCGGGCTCGGAGCATCGGGAGTCGCGGCGGCCCGCCTCGCGAGCGCCCTCGGGGCCCGGGTCTACGCCAGCGACGCCTCCGCCGCGTCCGGGCCGCGTGAAGCCGCGTCCGTTCTCGGGGCCGAGGGCATTGACGCGGAAGCGGGCGGGCACGATCTCGCGAAGATCCTCGACTCGCGGCTGGTCGTGACGAGCCCGGGCATCGACCCCGCGACGGAGGTGCGCTCGGCGGTGACCGCCGCCGGGATTCGCACCATCGCCGAGGTCGAGCTCGCGTACCGTCGGCTGAGCTCGCGCGTGATCGCGATCACCGGCACGAACGGCAAGACGACAGCGACCGCGCTTTGCGGCCATGTTCTCGAGCAGGCCGGCGTGTCCGCGCTCACGGCCGGCAACATCGGCCGACCGCTCTCGGAGGTCGCGCTTCTCGAGAGGCAGCCCGACTGGGTCGTCGTCGAGCTGAGCTCGTTCCAGCTCGCCGATCTGGATCAGTTCGCGTCGGCGATCGGCGTCCTGCTTAACCTGGCGCCCGACCACCTCGACCGTTACGCGAACCTCGAGCGCTACTACGCCGACAAGGCGAGGCTCTTCGCGAACGCGACCGACGAGAGCCTCTGGGTCCTGAACGGGGACGACGCGGCCGTTCTCGATCTCGCGAAGGGCGTTCCCGGCAGACGGCACCTCACGTACGCGGCTGCCCCGCGACCCGGCGAGGACGAGGGAGCCGTGGCCGGACGAGCGTTCGTCGACGCCGGGGGGTGGCTGGTCTGCGATCTCGGAGGCGAGGTCGAACGTTGGGTCCGCACGAACGATCTCAGACTGATCGGCCGGCACAACTGGTCGAATGCCCTGCTCGCGGGGGTCGCCGCGCGGCTCGCCGGCTGCTCGGCCGCGGATGTCGGGCGCGGGCTCGCATCGTTCGAAGGTCTCCCGCACCGGCTGCGCTCCGTCCGCGAGATCGACGGCGTCATGTGGGTCAACGACTCGAAGGCGACGAACATCTCGGCCACCCGGGTTGCTCTCGAGGCGTTCGACCGTCCGCTCGTCGTGCTCCTCGGAGGGCGCCACAAGGGAGAGCCGTACACCTCGCTGCTGCCGGCCGTCGCCGGCGCGCGTGCCGTTGTCGCCTACGGCGAGAGCGCACCGATCATCGTCCGCGAGCTGGGGCCGCACGTCGAGCTCGAGGTAGCGAACGGGTTCGAGGAGGCGATGCGAAAGGCCCGCGGTCTCGCGCGGGCCGGCGACGTGGTGCTGTTGTCTCCCGCGTGCTCGAGCTACGACATGTTTCCGAGCTACGCGGTCCGGGGCGACACGTTCGAGGAGCACGTGCACGCGATGCGGCCGGAGGGAGCCGAATGAGACAGGCGACGCTCGAGTGGGGGCTCTCACCCGTCCAGACGTCTACGGGGGCGCCGACGTGGGTGCGACGCGGCCTCCTCACGATCACGGGGGCGCTCGTGCTGTTCGGGCTCCTCTCCGTCTACTCGGCGAGCTCGTTCGCGGCCCAGAAGGCCGGTCTCCCCGACTCCTTCTATCTGGTCGGGCAGCTGGGCCGGGCCGCGTTCGGGGCGATCGTGCTCATCGCCCTGACGTTCATCGACTACGATCTGTATCGGCGGTTCGCCTGGCCGATCCTCGCCGCTTCGGCGTTCCTGCTGGTGCTCGTCGCCCTGCCGTGGACCACCGACATCGCCCCCCCGCTCAACGGGGCGCGGCGGTGGCTCGTCATCGGTCCGGTCACGTTCCAGCCGAGCGAGGTCGCCAAGGTGGCGATCGTCGTGTGGGTGGCGGCGCTCGCCGACCGCAAGCAGGATCGACTCGGCAGCTTCAGGGAGGGCGTGCTGCCGTTCGTGATCGTCCTCGCACCGCTACTCGGGCTCATCCTCATCGAGCCCCACCTCTCCGCGACGCTCATCGCGACCTGTCTCGCCGGCACGGTGCTGTTCGCCGCCGGCGCGCGGTTCCGTCACTTCGCGATGCTGCTGGGCTGTCTGGTCCCGATCCTGGGAATCGTCATCCGCACCAACCCATATCAGCTCCGGCGGGTGCTCGCGTTTCTCGACCCGGCCGGCGACGCGACGGGGGTCGGATACCAGCTCGAACAGGCCCGAATCGCGATCGGCGCCGGCGGGGCTTTCGGCGTCGGGTTCGGCGAGAGCTCGCAGAAGCTCCAGTACCTGCCCGAGCCGCAGAACGACTTCATCTTCCCGATCATCGCCGAGGAGTGGGGCTTCCTGGGGGCGGGCCTCGTGCTCATCGCGTTCCTCCTCTGGACGCTCCTCGGTCTCAGGATCGCGGCTTCGGCGCCCGACGTCTTCGGGCGTCTGCTCGCCATCGGACTGACCGGGATCGTCGCGATCGGCGCCTTCCTCCACATGGGGATCACGATGGGGATGCTGCCGACGACCGGAGTGAGCCTCCCGTTCGTGAGCGCGGGCGGAACGGGCATCGTCGTCGCGCTCGGTGTCACCGGGGTCCTCCTCAACATCGCCTCGAAGCGGAGGGCGTGACGTGTCCGGGCCGCGAGTCCTGTTCGCGGGCGGAGGGACCGGCGGCCACCTGTACCCGGCGCTCAACATCGCGGCGGCGCTGCGCTCGCTCGACCCGGCCGCGGCCTGCTTCTTCGTGGGGAGCGAGCGCGGGATCGAGGCGAGGGTGCTGCCCGAGACGGGGGTCCCGCACCGGCTGCTCCCGCTCCAGCCGATCCATCGGTCACGGCCCTGGCGGAACTGGCGTCTCGTCGCGTCGTCGCCCGCGGTCCTGTCGGGGATCCGTGCGGTGTTCCGGGAGTTTCGGCCACAGCTCGTCGTGGGGACGGGGGGCTACGTGTCGGGGGCGGCGCTCGCGTGGGCTCGCCTGCGCCGGGTCCCCATCGCGCTCCAGGAGCAGAACGCCGAACCCGGCTTCGTGACCCGGCTGATGGCCCGGCATGCGACGCAGGTCCACCTCGGCTATCCGGAGGCGCGCGGTCGACTCGCGACGGGACCGGGCACGGAGGTCTTCGACACCGGCAACCCGGTCGCCGTTCGGGACGACGAGTCGGGCGGCGGCGACCCCGGGTTCGACTGGCCGACCGGCCGCGTTCTGCTCGTCGTCGGCGGCAGCCAGGGCGCCCGCGCGATCAACGAGCGCCTGCTGGGCGATCTCGAGGCGGCGGATGGGGAGGTGCCGCCCGATCTCGATGTCGTGTGGATCGCCGGGCCGGCGCACGCGCCGCGGATCGCCGAGCGCGTGACGGGGCTGGCGTCGGCCGCACGGATCCGGGTGGAACCGTTCATCGCCGATCTGGGCCGGCAGCTCGACGGCGTGACGCTCGCGCTCAGCAGGGCGGGGGCGATGCTCGTCGCCGAGCTCGCCGTCGCCGGGTGTCCGGCCATCCTCGTCCCCCTTCCATCGGCGGCGGCCGACCACCAGGCGATCAACGCGCGGGCGCTCGAGGCCGCGGGGGCCGCCGTGGCGTGCGAGGAGCGCGACCTGGCCCCCGGCGAGCTGTGGCGTCTGTGCCGCGAGCTACTCGACGACCCCGAGCGGTTGTCGCGCATGTCGCGGGCGGCACGCGAGCGAGCCCGCCCCGAGGCGGCGAGGGAGATCGCGGCGGCGCTTCTCGGCGCGGTGCGGGAGCGGGCGGCATGACGCCGCGGCTGCCGGCGGCGGGTGCGGCCGTGCACCTCGTCGGTGCGGGCGGGGCCGGGATGCGCGGTCTCGCCGTGCTCCTGGATCACCGGGGGTATCGCGTGACGGGGTGCGACCGCGCGCCGGACCGGCTCACCGATCTGCGTGACCGGGGGATCCGGGTCGAGACGGGGCACGATGCGGCGCACGTCGAGGGCATGGCAGCCGTGATCCGCAGCTCGGCCGTGCCGCCCGACTCGCCCGAGATCCGTGCCGCGGTAGACGCGGGGATCCCCGTCCTCCGGCGAGCGGCGGCACTCGGCGCGGCGCTGAACGGCGGACCGCTCGCCGGCATCGCCGGGACGCACGGGAAGACGACGATCACGGCCATGACGGGCTACGCGTGCGAGGCGGCGGGGCTCGACCCGACCGTGATGGTGGGCGGACACGTGGGCGTCTGGGGCGGGTTCGCGCGCACCGGCGCCGGACCGGCGATCGTCGAGGCGGACGAGTACGACCGCTCGTTTCTCGAGCTCCATCCGACCGTCGCGCTCGTCAGCTCGCTCGAGGCCGAGCACCTCGATATCTACGGCGACTTCGAAGGGGTGCGCAGCGCCTTCACCGAGTTCGCCGGTCGGGCGGACGGCGGCGCCGGGCTGATCTACTGCACCGATGACGAGGGAGCTCGCGCTCTCGGCGAGTCGCTTCCGGGTGCGCGGGCTTACGGGTTCGACGCGGGGGCCGACTACCGAATCGGGTCGGTATCCGCTCCGACGGGGTGGAGGGTGGAGTGGGCCGACGGCGCCGTCGATCTCCACCTCCGGGTCCACGGGCGTCACAACGCGCAGAACGCGGCGGGCGCCCTCGCGGTGGCCATGGCGCTCGGCGCGGATCCGGTCGAGGCGGCGAGAGGGCTCGCCTCGTTCCCGGGCGTCGGTCGGCGTCTCGAGATTCTCGCGATCGGCGGTCGGCTCACGATCGTGGACGACTACGCGCATCACCCCACGGAGGTCGCCGCCTCGATCGAGGCGTTGCGGGCGGCCTTCCCCGGGGCGTTCCTGGAGGTCGTCTTCCAGCCGCACCTGTACACGCGGACCCGGGACTTCGCGGCGGAATTCGCGGTGGCGCTCGCCGCGGCCGACCGCGCCCATGTCCTCCCCATCTATCCGGCGCGCGAGGAGCCCATCGAGGGCGTCTCCTCGGCGCTCATCACCGTGGGTGCGGCCGACCACGTCGCCCCGATCGATCGCGACGCGGCGCTCGCCCTCGTCGAAGGTCCGCCGCCCGACGCGAGCCGGGTCGTGGCGTACATGGGGGCGGGCGACGTGACCGGCATCGCGCACGAGGCAGCGGGGCGCGCCGCGGGCCGACGTTCCGAGTGAAGTGGGAGACCGACGTCCCGCTTTCCGGACTCGTCCGCTATCGGATCGGCGGGCCGGCGGCGCGTCTGGGGCGCCCCGAAACGGTGGACGAGGTCGCCGCGGCGGTTCGCGAGCTGGCGGGGGCGCCGTACCTGATCCTGGGGACGGGGGCGAACCTCCTCGTCTCGGACGCCGGCGTGGAGACCCCGGTCCTCGTCCTGGGTCGCGGTCTCGACTGGACGGAGGTGTCGGAGACCGCGATCGAGATGGGCGGAGCGGGGAGGCTGCCGGCGCTCGCGAGCGCGGCGCGACGCGAGGCTCGGGAGGGATTTCGCTTCCTCGAAGCGGTCCCCGGGACCGTCGGCGGCGGGCTCCGGATGAACGCCGGGTCGCGAGACGAGTGGCTGTGGCACCGCGTCGAATGGGCCGAAGCCGTGACCGATTCGGGGGTCATCGAGCGGATCGCCCCGAACGACGCGGGTTTCGGCTACAGGACGGTCGCCGTACCCGAATCGTGGGTATTCGTCCGGGCCCGCTTTCATGCGAGGCCCGGAGACCCTATCCTGATAGGCGACGCGCATTTACGATTCAGAAGTCGTAAAGTAGGGGACCAGGTGTACGAGCTGCCTTCGGTCGGCTCGACCTGGAAGAACCCCGGGGATCCTCACGGATCCGCGTGGGAAGTCGTGGAACGGGTGGGAATGAGGGGCGCGAGACGCGGCGACGCGCAGATCGCCGAGCGTCACGCGAACTTCATCGTGAATCACGGTGAGGCGAGGGCGGACGACGTGGTGGAGTTGATGATCGAGACCCGGACACGCGCGCACGAGCAGTTCGGGATCTGGCTCGAACCGGAGATCCGGCTGTGGGGATTCCCGCCGGATCTGCTCTCGCAGCTCGGCGCCCCATGACCTTCTTCCGGCGCCCCCGTCTGCCCCTGACCCGTCGCGGCCGTCGCCGTCTCGCGGTCGTCTTCGGCGCCGGTTTCGTCGGTCTCAGCGTCCCCTTCTGGGTCCCGCGGCTCCTCTCGGCGCTTCCGGCCTTCCAGGTCGCGCGCGTGAGCGTCGTCGGCACGACGCTCATCCCGCCCGACGAGGTCACGCGTCTGCTCGCGCTCGAGCCCGATGCGTCGGTTTGGGACGCCGTCGAGCCCCTGGAGGCCCGGATCCGACGTCACCCGATGGTGCGCGATGCCACCGTGCGACGCGAGGGGTTCGACGGTCTGTCCGTCGTCGTGGTCGAGAAGCGGCCGGTGGCGCTCGTCGCGACGCCCGAGTTGCGGGCCGTGAACGGCGAGGGACGAATCCTCCCCGTCGAGCCGTCGAAGGCGGCGCTCAGCCTCCCGGTGATCGCCGGCACGACGGAGGTCGAGGGCGACCTCGTGACCGAGCCGGGGGTCCGCGAGCTGGCGTCGGTTCTCGATCGGCTCGACCGCGCAAACGCCGATTTCGTCTCGGTCATCTCCGAGGCGGGTCTCGCCCCCGGCGGAGGGTATCGATTCCTGATGCTGCCCGACGCGGATGCGGGCTCGGTGTATCTGCCCAACGACGACCCGGTCGGTGCGCTGCGCAGGGTTTCGCTGGCGCTCGGGCAGGTCGAGGACCCCCGGGTCGAGACCGCCGATGCGCGGTATGCCCGACAGGTCGTCCTGGCCGGGACGGGGTCGCGATGATCGGGCCGCCGATCGTCGCCGGCGTGGACATCGGCTCGACGAAGACGTGCGCGATCGTCGCCGAGAACCGGGCCGGAGGCGACCGGGTCGAGCCGCTCACCGTGCTCGGCGTAGGGGTCAGCCCCGCGGCGGGGATGAGCGGCCCGGCGATCACGAACCTGGAGGCGGCGACCCGGTCGGTCCGTGAGGCGGTGCAGGAGGCCGAGCGGATGTCGGGTCGCGAGGTCGACAGCGTCTACGTGTCGATCCCGAGCGCCTACATCGAGACGTCACGTTCGCGGGGCGTCGTGGCCGTTTCCGGCGCGGAGATCGCTCCGTCGCACGTGAGACGCGTCCAGGAGGTCGGTCAGGCCGTGCCGATCCCGCCCGACCGGCAGCTCATCCACGCGATCTGTCAGGAGTATGCGGTGGATGGACGCGGCGGGATCCAGGACCCCGTCGGGATGGTCGCCACGCGGCTGGAGGCGGACGTATGCATCGTCACGGCCGAGTCGGCGGTTTGCCGCGATCTTGCGAAGGTGGTCGACCGCGCCGGCTATCGGCCCGAGGAGTTCGTCATCGCGCCGCTCGCGTCCGGGCTCTCGCTGCTCGAGGAGGGCGACCGCGAGGCGGGGGTCGCCCTCGTCGAAGTCGGGGGCGCGGCGACGGACGTGCTCGTCTACGCGGGCAAGCGGCTGGTGCACGTGGCGACCATGCCGTGGGGCGGGTCCGCCGTGACCCGCGATATCGCGCGCGGTCTCGGGGTGCCCGAGGAGGAGGCGGCGCGGCTCAAGGAGAGCCATGGCGCGGCCCGGCGCAGCTCTGTCGACCCCGAGGAGCAGCTCGAGGTGACCGGACCCTCGCTCGGCTCGGGCCGTCGCATCTCGCGCGAGCTGCTGGCCCACATCATCGAGCAGCGTCTGGACGAGATCCTCGGACTCGTCTACGACGAGCTCGAGGAGGCCGGTGTCAGGGATCGGCTGGGTGCGGGGATCGTCCTTTCGGGGGGTGGCGCGTGCACGTCCCAGACGGTCGAGCTCGCGCGCTCCGTCTTCAACCTGCCGGTGCGTCTCGGCGTCCCGGGGACGGGGCTCACGGGAGCGACCAACGCGGTCGCGACGCCGGTCTACGCGACGGGCGTCGGGCTCGCGATGTACGGCAGTCTGCAGGGGAAGGGTGGTGGGCTCGCGGGAGCGACGCGCGCCATCGCGCGGGTCGGCGGGTGGATCAAGGATTTCTTCTAGTCGAGGTGTGTCCGAGCGGCGGTGCGACCCGGTGCCGGGGCGGAGAGACACAACGGAAACTCGAAACGTGAACGGGAAACGGGGAGCGGAGGAGCAAATGGTTTTCGAGTTCGACGACAACATCGCGCGCAACGCGCGGATGAAGGTCGTGGGGGTGGGCGGAGCCGGTGGAAACGCGGTGAACCGGATGATCGACGAGAAGCTCGAAGGCGTCGAGTTCATCGCGGTCAACACGGATTCGCAGGCGCTCAAGCAGTCCGATTCGCACATCAAGATACAGATCGGCAAGCGTCTTACGCGCGGGCTGGGCGCCGGCGCTCGACCCGAGATCGGCCGTCAGGCGATCGCCGAGAGCGAGGACGAGGTGCGGACGGCCCTCGACGGAGCCGACCTCGTGTTCGTGACCGCGGGGATGGGTGGCGGCACCGGGACCGGGTCGGCCCCGGTCATCGGGAGGATGGCGCGCGAGATCGGCGCGCTCTGCATCGGAATCGTGACCCGGCCCTTCCACTTCGAGGGGAAGAAGCGGATGCGTCACGCCGAGATGGGGCTGCGCGAGCTGAGACGGGCCGTCGACACGATGATCGTCGTGCCGAACGAGCGGCTGCTCGCGGTGGTCGGCAAGGAC
The DNA here is from genome assembly GCA_033720355.1 of Gemmatimonadota bacterium. Taxonomy (GTDB): domain Bacteria; phylum Gemmatimonadota; class Gemmatimonadetes; order Palauibacterales; family Palauibacteraceae; genus Palauibacter. The sequence continues at coordinate 2,597 of JAWWCR010000094.1, read as the reverse complement.
ACGACGTTCCGCGAGGCCCTCAAGAAGGCGGACGAAGTCCTGCTCCACGCCACGCAGGGGATCTCCGATCTGATCAGTGTCACGGGGGACGTGAACGTCGACTTTGCGGATGTCCGCACCGTCATGTCGAATCGCGGGGCGGCCCTCATGGGAACGGGGCGCGCCAGCGGCGACGATCGGGCCGTGGATGCGGCCCAGCAGGCCATTTGCTCTCCCCTGCTCGACAACGTATCCATCAACGGCGCAACCGGTGTCCTGGTAAACATTACCGGGGGTCCGGACCTCACGATCGATGAGGTCACGACGATCAATTCGATCATCCAGGAGGCCGCCGGTGAGGACGGCGAGATGATCTTTGGCGTGGTTCATGAACCACAGCTGGAGAAGTCGTTGCGCGTGACCGTGATCGCGACGGGGTTCGGAGAGCCCGTCGAGGACGACGAGCCGGTTTTTTCGGGCGGACTGGGTGCCCCCGAGGCCGTCGCTGTCGAGGCGCCGAAGCCGTCGCGTGACAGGGAGCCGGTCGTGATCGGATCCCGCTATGAAGGGCCGCAGCTCGTCGAGGAGCGGCGGGCCGAGGAGAAGGCGGCGCGTAGCGAAGATCCGTGGACGGATCCGGCCGAAGAGTTCGAGGATCTGGAGATCCCGACCTTCATTCGGCGACAGATGGACTGACGGCGTCTCCCTGTGGAGGCGTAAAGAAGAACCAGCCTCCCGGGGGTGGCGTTGGAGATTCGGCGCAAACACGTGCTGCGGGCGACGGCCATCTCGCTCGTACTCGGGGGAACGGGTCTCGGCTGGGCGCTCCTCCGCGCGCCCGACGGGCCCGAGCCGATAAAGCTCGTCGACGTGCCGACACCGCCGCCGCCGGTCACGGTCGTGCAGAACCTGCGTCGGGGCGAGACTCTCGCCGACGTGTTCGGCGATCATGGACTCTCGGGTGGGGAGATCCTCGAGGTCGTCGATGCGATCCGGGAGTTCGAGAGCCCGCGGCGTCTGCGGCCCGGGACCGAGATCGAGGTCGCCCGGCGACCGGACGACTCGCTCACACGGATCTCTCTCAAGCTCGACCGCGACCGGACGATCCACCTCCTCCCGGGCGAAGATGGTACCGGCACCTGGGCCGCCCGGCTCGACTCGGTGCAGGTCGTGCACGACACGATCCTGGTCGCCGGTCTCGTCACGTCGAACCTCTACAATGCCGAGATGTTCGGGGATGTGGAGGGGATCACGGCGGGTGAGCTCGACCGCCTGATCGGGCAGCTCTCGCAGATCTACGCGTGGCAGATCGATTTCTGGCGCGACATCCGGAGAAACGATGGGTATCGGCTCGTCATGGCGCGCGAAGTCCGCCCCGATGGCTCCGTCCGGCTGGCGCGAATCCTGGCGGCCGAGTTCCGGAACGGCGACCGGCTCCTCACGGCCATCAGGTTCCAGCCCGAGGACGACTCGCCGGCGGAGTTCTATGATGCGGCGGGCGAGGCCCTGCGGGGCCAGTTCCTGCTCGCGCCCCTCGACATCGCGCGCGTCACTAGCGGGTTCTCGATGCGTCGCTTCCACCCGATCCTGCGTCGCAATCGCCCGCACCTCGGGATCGATTACGGCGCCGGGCGCGGCACCCCGGTGCGCGCGACGGGTGGCGGCGTGGTCACCCGGGCCGGTCCGTGGGGCGGTTACGGAACGGCGATCGAGGTCCGCCACGCGAACAACCTCCGTACGCGGTACGCGCACCTGAGCGGGATAGCGCGTGGTGTGCGATCGGGCGTGCGCGTCCAGCAGGGACAGGTGATCGGTTTCGTCGGCTCGAGCGGTCTCGCGACGGCGTCGCACCTCCACTACGAGTTCCTTCGCAACGGCAGCCACGTGAATCCCGCCCGCATGCAGTTCCCCAGGGCCGAGCCCGTGTCGGACGAGCACCGCGAGCTGTTCGTAGCCACGAGCGGGCAATACCTGGGTCTGCTGACGCGGATCGGGTTGCCCTCATCATCCATGACCGCGAGGACGCAGGACTGACGCACCGCCTCGTGCCAAGCCGTTCGTGAGCCCCCTTCTCTGGCTGGTCGCCGCGCTGGGCGCGGTCGGCGTCGTCGCGTGGGCGTACGGGGTGCGCGAAGAACGGGTACAGGGTCGCCTCGGGCCCGCCGCCCTGCGCGGGCTCGCGCTCTTTCTGATCCTCGCGGGTTTGATCCTGCCCGCGCTGCGCGGGCGGACCATCGGTGCGCCGGGGCGCGTGGTGCTGATCGACGGCTCCGCCAGCATGGCGCTCCCCGTGCGCCCCGGCGACCCCGCCGCGCCGACCCGGCTCGACTCGGCCATGACCGTCGTCGCCGGTCTGGCTCCCGAGCGGGTGTACCGGTTCGGCGACGAGGCGGTGGGCGTTCCCCTGGACGACCTCTCGACGGTGGAGGCCGCCGAACCCCGGTCGCGGATCGCCCCGGCGCTCGAGGCAGCGCGGCTCGGTGGGGCCGACAGCGTGTGGGTCGTGACGGACGGCGACCTGGGCGATCGCGTCGAGGGGCTGGATCTCGCCGCCGGGCTCGGTCTGGGGGTGCGGGAGGTGCGCGTCGCGGAGGACGTGCCGCGTGCGGGGCTGGCCG
>JAWWCR010000093.1:0-18092 GCA_033720355.1 Gemmatimonadota bacterium | reverse complement strand
GGCCGATGTGGTTCAGCCCATGCCCTACAGCATCGCCCAGGTGGCGGCCGACCCCCTTTGGCCTCCGGAGCACCACAACTACTGGAAATCGAGCTTTTTGAGGGAGCTGACCGACGATGCGATCGACACGATCGCGGACCACTTCGCCACCGCGCCGTCCGAACGCACCGTCGTCGTACTGGATCATAACGGCGGCGGGGTCATCGACGACGTCGGTCCGGCGGAGACGGCGTACGGTCACCGCGAGTGGATCTACAATCTCCTGGTCACGTCCGTGTGGGCCGATCCGGCGGATGCGGATGCCAACATCGCCTGGACCCGGGCGTTCTGGTCGGACCTGCAGCCGTTCCTGGCCGATGCCGTTTACGCCAACTACACGAGCGATGAGGGCGAGGATGTGCTCGACGCCGTCTACCCGGCGGAGATCCGCGCCCGACTCGCGGATGTGAAGGCGAAGTACGATCCGACGAACCTGTTCAGGCTGCACCACAACGTTCCGCCCGCCGGGTCGTGAGGGGGGGCAGCCGCGACGGGCGGAGGCTCCGTGGTGCTCTGAGGCGACGGTCGAAGGGCCTCGGAGCGATACCGCCTCGCAGATCCCGGGCACGTTTCCGCCACGCCCCGGTTCCGGGGGTCACGGCGGAGGAAACGCTCCCTCGAGCGCCCAGACCTCCGAGGATCTGCCACGCTCGCGTACGTAGACGAGACGCTTCCCATCCGGGTGCAGACCGAGACCCGCCTGATTGTAGTGGACGGACTCGCCGACGAGGACTTGCTCTGATTCGCCGCCGGTCAAGTCTACGCGCCAGAGTCGACCACCTACCCCGTAGAACAACTGCCGTGAGCTCGGCGACCAGGTGGGCGGCGAGATGGACGCGGGAAACGCCACGCGGGCGAGTTCTTCTTGTTCGCGCGTCTCCAGGTCCATGACGACCAGCGTCGAAGCTTCGCCTTGTGTGTCCCAGAGCGCGAACGCCAGCGACCTCCCGTCGGGCGACGGAGCGAGCCCGTAATAGAACGGAGGCGGGGTGGCGACGATCAGCGTCTCCTCGCTCCGCGATTCGAGGTCCCACCGGTAGAGACCCACGCTTCCGCTCGCCGTGAGGTCGGTGTAGTAGAGCGAACCGCCATCCGCCGACCAGGTCACCCAGTCGAGCTGTCGCTCCCACACACTCGAACTGCTGAGCAGGGTCGAGTACTGGCCGGTTGCCGCATCCACACCGAGGACGATCTCTCTGGGGTACGCGTACCGGTCCCACCCCTTCACCAGAACCCTGCGGCCGTCGGGCGACCAGAGCGGCCTCAGCTGGTGGAGGATGTCGACCGGAGGAGTCCACGTATTCTCCACCTGCCCGTCAGGGGCTCGAATCACGAGCGCCCAGGGCTGACCCAGCCCCGGGGGGATCACCCCGCCACCGGGCTCGACGGAGACGAGCCGCTCACCATCGGGGGACCAGTACGCCCCAGCATTGTGGAGAGCCGGGGCGAGCACCCTCCTTGCATCCGTCCGTGCGCGGCCGTTCGAGTCCATCTCGTCGACGAGCAGGCTGCAATCGCAACGCTCACGCGAGAAGAAGTACGTGCCCCCGTTGTCGAGTCCCAGGGGTCTGAGCGCTCCCAGATCGGTCATCAACCTCGTGGGAGCGCCCTCGGGTCCGTCGATCGATGCGGGCTGCAGCCACACATCGACCGCCCCCGACCGGTTGCTGGCGAAGACGACTCCGTCCCCCGCGGGAGACCAGCCGAGAACCCGGTCGTCCGCCGAGCTCCGCGTCAAAGAGACATGCCGCCGGTCGTTCAACGCCATCACGTACACGTCGTGCGCGGCTTCGCCCGCGTCGCCGGGTCGATCGTACGCGATCGATCTGCCGTCGGGGGAGAACACCATGCGCCCGGGTGACGCCTCTCCTCGTGATTCGAAGGATCCGATGGTGGCGGGAGTCCCTCCCGCTGCGGGCACGAGCGCCACCGCGGCGGCGGAGTCGCGATACCGAATCGTCACGAGGATCTGCGCGCCGTCGGGCGACCAGCCGTTCACCCGGATCGATCGTGCCGCCGGGTCCCTGTAGAGGACGCGCAGGCCCGAGCCATCGACGCCGACGATGCGCAGGTCGTCGTGGTCCTCGTCATTGTGCCACGCGAACGCGATCAGATCCGAGCCCGGCGAGAACGCCGCGTTCATGACGAGCTCGGGGAAGTCGGTATCGGTGACGTTCTGAACTTGCCCGGTCTCGACGGATCGAATCGCCAGATTCCCCGACGACCCCATCTCCGCGATGAGACGCGAATCCGGTGACACGGACAGGGGGACGGCGACGTCGGCGATCCTGGTGAGTCGCGGTCCGTCGTCCGGTGCCGACTGTCCGGCCACCGCCGCGGGAGAAAGGGAGCCCAGGACGAGGAAGACCCCGCCCGCAGCACCCCGTCGCGCAACGCCCAGCGGGATTCCTGCCACTCTACCGGTCCTCCCGGGCGCGCCGCCTGAGATGTCGCGCACTCTAACGGTACGTCTCGGCAACGCGCTCTCGAAGCTGGACGAACCGGGCGTCGTCGTCGTGTCCGAAGAGCCCCGGGTCGAAGAGCATGCTGAATACCGCCTCGCTGTCTCTGTCGAGCGCCTGTTCCATCGTGTCATAGGCGAGGTCCGGCTGGCCCAGAGCAAAGTACAGCAGGCTGGCGGGTCCCCCTCCGCCGATATCGCGCAGTCCGTCCGGAAGCGAGCCGGGCTCTCCCGTCTCCTGGTGACGCCGGAGTTCCGCGAACAGCTCGTCGGCGGTGTCCGCCAGCAACTGTCTCTCGTGGAGCGGGAGAAAATCGATCCCCGTGAACGCATCCCAGTGTACGCGGGCTTCGTCGAGTCGCCCCTGCCTGAGAAGCGCGCGCAACGACAACCAGCGGCCGTACACGGGGAGACCGAGCTCCGAGACGCGAAGACCGTACGCGAGCGCGTCGTCGAGGGCTCCCGTCTGGCTCGTGGCCACCGACGCGGCGATCGCCACGCCGCGTGCGAAGGGCTCGGTGCTGGAGGCCCGCGCGACCATGTCGAGGGCCTCTTCATCCTGTCCCCAGTTTCCCAGAAAGATGGACGACCATTGCTGCGCCCTCGTGTGGTCCGGATCGAGCTCCAGCGCCCGGGTGTACGCCTCTCGCGCTTCGTCGGGCTGCCACAGGAACGTGTGAAGCAGACCTCGTACGGCATGTCCGTCCGCGAGGTTGGGCGCCAGCTCGATCGCGCGGTCGCTGGCGAGCCTCGTGCGAGCGACCGCCTCGGAGGCGCTTCCCGCGTAGCCGAGGCCCGACCGGAGCATCCATGCCTGTCCCAGACCGGCCCACGCCAGCGCGAAGTTCTCATCGGCCTCGAGCGCGTCCTCGAAGTTGTCGATCGCGGCCGTAAGCGTCTCGATCGTTCGCTGCGCCATGTTGAATCGACCGAGCAGATAGTGGTCGTAGGCCCGGGAGCTGGCCGTGCGGGCCTCGGGCAGCTCGTCGTCGACCACGAAGCGCACCTGCAGCGCGCCGGCGATCTCGCTCGAGATCCGGTCCTGGGTGGCGAAGAGGTCGTCGAGCGTCGCGTCGTACCGGCCGGACCACAGGGAGCGGCCGTCGTCGCCCGAGACGAGCTCGACGGAGATCCGGACGTCGTTTCCGGCTCGCCGCACGCTCCCCGCCAGGACCGCCGACACCCCGATCGAGTCCGCGATCGTCTGAGCGGGAAGGTTGACGCCCTTGAACTGCCAGGTGGACGTGCGGGGGGAGGCCTCGAGCCCCGGAATCCTGTTGAGCGCGTCGATCAACGCTTCGGCGAGTCCGTCGCTGAAGTACTCGTTGTCCGGATCCGCGCTCGTGTTCGCGAAGGGGAGGACGGCGATCGCGGGGGGGGCGTTTCCGGCGGGGGCCGGACCATCGACCCCGGCGCTGGCCGTCGGGCTTCCCAGCGGCATCTCGCTGGAACTGCTCAACGCGCGCAGCGACATCGCGACGAGCGTGCCCACACCGAGGAGCGCGAACGCCACCACGCCCGCCGCGACGGCGTTGCGCCATGTGAGCCACCGACGCACCTGGCCTTGCTCCGCGTGCCCTTCGACGCCGGCAGGTCCGCGGCTCCCCGGCTCATCCTGGTCGACGTCCCCTTGAGATCGCACCCCCCCCTGCACGAACGCGGTGGCGACCACGATCGGGAGCCCGACGATGAGGAGAAACAACGCCATCCGCGGGGCCCATTCGGGTAGATCGAGGGCGCCCGCCAGCGTGTCGACGATCTGGAGCACGAGCCAGCCGCCGGCCAGGTAGACGGCAAGAACCTGCCACAGACGGCGGCCGTGTATGAGGCGAAGCAGGCTATCCGGCTTGGTCACGTCCACCGCCCCGGAGAAGAGTCTCTTTGGGCCGTCCTTCCTCTGGAAGAAACGTCGTACCTGCGGTCGACCGGATCAAGCGAACACAGGTCTCCTGCCTCCGCGCCGGTCGCGTGGGGCCGACGGTATGGCGTAGAATCGGTCCACGCGTGGAGCCCACGCCCCGGTACCCGTCGATCACAGGATCACGCGATGAGCGATGTCCCTGGATAGGCCCGCGTGGGGGTTGGCCCTCGGCGGTGGAGCGGTCCGCGGCCACGCGCACGTCGGTGCGATCGAGGCCCTCGAGGCGGCCGGCCTGCGCCCGGACTATCTGGCGGGGACGAGCGCCGGAGCTCTGGTCGCATCGCTCCTGGGGTTCGGGCTCGACGCCGCCCGGATCGCGGCGGCGCTGGTGGACCTCAAGTGGCGGTCCGTCTCGCGCGTCTCCCTGCGAAGAAGCGGCATCTTCTCGAATCGCGAGCTCGGCGACCTCTGCGAGGAGCTGCTGGGCTCCGCCGATCTGCGAGATGCCGCGACACCGCTGGCCGTGGTCGCGGCCGATATCGGCACGGGGGAGCGCGTCCTGCTTCGCGAGGGTCCGGTATCCGAAGCGGTCCGAGCCAGCTCGGCCATCCCCGGCATCTTCGAGCCGGTGGAGATCGGGGGGCGGATGCTCGTGGACGGGAGCATCGTCGAGAACGTCCCGGCGCGCGCGGCCCGGGAGCTCGGCGCCGACGTGGTCGCCGCGATCTCGCTGGACTCAGGCCTCGACTTCGCGGCACCCCACCGGATCATGGAGGTCCTCGTCAACGCCTTCGAAATCTCCGTCGCGAGCGCGAGCTCGGTACAGCTCGGTCGAGACGCCGACGTCGTCGTCCGTCCCGAGCTGGGACCCTACAGGCACTGGGACACGGGTGCCGCCGAGGCGATCCGCGCGGAAGGTCGTCGGGCCGTCCGGGACGCGATCCCGCAGATCGAGCGGGCCATCGGTCCTCGCTAGCGAGGGCCGGTCGGAGGACTGCGCAGCTCCGGTGCGCCAATCTGTCCCGGAACCCCGGAGGGCGCGGGACGCAGCTGCCCGCCCGTTGGCGGGACATGCGCGCACGGGTGGACGCAACTGACGCGATGGCAACGATTTGGCCCGGGAGGCGCCCGCTGCGGCGGCAGGCCTGGCGCATGCACGCTCCGACCCGACATGTACCCCACGCGTGCCGGGCTTCGCACCGGCCTGGTTCTGTTGGCGGCGGTCGCGGTACCGCTCGGCTGTGTCGGTTCGGATGCGCCGTCGAGCGCCAGGCTCACCCCTGAGGCGGAAGCGGCCGCGGTCTCGCTCGGTGGCGAGGCGGCCGCCGAGCTGTCGTCGACGCTCGTGCAGCGTCTACGCGCCGCGATCGAGGAGGATGGTGCCGCCGGCGCGGTCGGATTCTGCTCCGAGGAGGGTCTGGCGCTCACCGCCGCCGTGGGAGAGGCCGTCGGTGCCGGGATCGGACGGACTTCGTCCCGGATCCGCAACCCGGCGAACGCTCCCGACTCGCTCGCGCGGGTCGCGCTGGCGTACTTCGAAGAGACCGCCGCATCGGGAGAGGCCTTGCCGCCCTCCCTGGTACAGCGGACCCCGAGCGGGGATTTCCGTTACTACCAGCCGCTACTGATCCAGCCCTTCTGTCTCCAGTGCCACGGCCGCGCGAGCGACCTCGGAGAGGGCGTGGCGGCCGGACTCGCCGAGCGGTACCCGGATGATCGCGCCACCGACTACCGCGCCGGCGACTTTCGCGGGCTGATCCACGTGACTCTCCCGCAGCGCGGGGTGGACGCCGCGATACGTGGGGGCCGTCCATGACGAAGCGACGCCGGGACCCGGGAACCTCCGCGGGTCACCGTGGCACATAACAGGTGACTCCGCGCATCCCGGGGCTGAACGCAGAGATTGAAACGAGGAGGGAATCATGTCGTACAGGAACGACCCGAACGGCTCGAGACCGGCAAGCGACGTGCGGGCGGCAGGGGCGGACGCGGGACCGATCGGGTTCCCCCGACTCAACGAGCCCGCACCGTACTTCGAGGCAAAGACGACCCACGGCACCCGGCGACTCACCGATTACAAGGGCAAGTACCTGGTCCTGTTCTCGCACCCCGCCGACTTCACCCCCGTGTGCACCACGGAGTTCATCGGCTTCGCGAAGCACCATGATGAATTCAGCGCTCTCGATACCGAGCTCCTCGGATTGTCGATCGACAGCAACTTCGCGCACCTCGCGTGGCTCCGGAACATGGAGGAGAAGCTGGGGGTCGCGATCCCGTTCCCGGTGATCGAAGACCTGTCGATGAGGGTCGCCCACGCCTACGGGATGATCCATCCGGCCTCGAGCGAGACGTCGGCGGTACGCGCCGTCTTCGTCATCGACCGCGAGGGCATCCTGCGCGCGATGATCTACTACCCCAAGGACAATGGCCGGTCGATCCCCGAGATCGTGCGTCTCGTGCGTGCTCTCCAGACGACGGATGAGCACCAGGTGGCGACGCCCGAGGGTTGGACGCCCGGCGACAGGGTGATCGTCCCGCCGCCGGCGACGCTCGAGGAAGCCTCGAACCGCATCGCGATGGCAGCCGAAGGCGAGCTCGAGTGCATCGACTGGTACCTCTGCAAGAAGGACCTTCCGGAGTCTGCCCCGCGGTCGGCCGAGCTCCAGGAGGCGTGATGCGACCATGGACAGGAAGACGCTGACGCGAGCGCTCAGGATCGGCCTCGTCGGGTTGACCGGCGTGTTTCTCGTCGTCCAACTCGTGCCCGTCGACCGCGCGAACCCGCCCGTGGAGATGGAGGTCGACGCGCCGGCCGAGGTCCTCTCGGTCCTGAGGACGTCGTGCTACGACTGCCACTCCAACGAGACCACCTGGCCGTGGTACAGCAGGGTCGCGCCCGTGTCCTGGCTGGTCGCGAGGGACGTGCGCGAAGGCCGCGAGCACGTGAACTACTCGACGTGGGGACGCTATACCGCGGAAGACCGTGCCGAGAAACAGGCCGAGACCTGGGAGGACGTGGAGGAAGGCGAGATGCCGCCGGGGATCTACACGCTCATGCACCCCGATGCCCGGCTCTCCGAGCAGGATCGGGCGGCCCTGCGCGGCTGGGCGCTCCAGGCTTCGCACATGGAGTCGGCCGAAGGAGAACGGGACTGAGGAGGGAGGATAACGTGGGACGGACCATACGGGCGCTGACCCTGCTCGTGCTGACCGCGTCCGCGTGCACGGATGACCCGTTGGGGCCCTTCCAGCCCGAGGTGACGAACGCGCCCGACAGCTTTCAGCTCCAGGCGACCGACGTCACGGGCGTGACGAGCACCCTGACCTACACATGGTCGAATTCGGGGATCGTGGCCAACGTGGACCACTCGACCACGACGACGGACGGAACGGCGCGGCTGATCGTTCGTGCGAGCGACGGCACGCAGGTGTACGATGAGGAGCTGGTGGCCAGCCGAAACGAGCCGACGGAGGCCGGACCCGCCGGGGACTGGACGATCCAGCTGGTCCTCACGAGGTACAGCGGCACGCTCAACTTCCGGCTTCAGACGCCCTGAGCGGGAGGACGGAGCGCCAGCCGGCCCGGTCGCGAACCGACTACGGCCGGGCGCCTCTGGTCGGTGTCGTTCGCTCGCGCATACGTTGAGCGGCCAGCCGCCCACACTCTCGTCGATCGGAGCCGCGCCATGTCCCGTCTCGCTTCCCTTTCGTCCAGGGCCCATGTCGTTGCGCTGTCGCTCCTCGTCGTCGCCTTCCCGCTGGCCGCGCAGGACGGCCCCGCCGAGGATCCCGAGGTCCAGGCGCAGATCCGGTTGTTCTCGGCCTGGCTGGATGGGCAGATCGCCCGACGCGAGCTGCCGGGGGTCGTGGTGGGGGTCGTGGCAGGCGACGAGCTCGTGTGGGCGCAGGGGTTCGGTCTCGCCGACATCGCCGACGAGCGTCCGATGACGCCGCAGACGCAGTTCCGCATGGCGTCGCACAGCAAGCTCTTCACGGCGACGGCGATCATGCAGCTCCGCGAGGAGGGGAAGCTGAGCCTCGACGACCCCGTGTCGAAATACCTGCCGTGGTTCGACTACGGGTCGGCGGATCCGTCGGACCCGCCGATCACGATCGAGCACCTCCTCACGCACAGCTCGGGTCTCCCGCGCGAGCTTTCGGACCACTGGACGAGCCACGACTTCCCGACCCCGGACGAGGTCCGCGAGATCATGCCCGGGCGGCAGGCGCCGTTCTCGCCCGAGGTGCGGTGGAAGTACTCGAACCTCGCGTACACGATCGCGGGGATGGTGGTCGAGGAGGTGAGCGGGATGTCGTGGGCGGACTACCTCCAGACGAACATCTTCGACCCGCTCGGCATGTCCTCCTCGAGCGTGGACATCGACACCGAAGGCCTCGCGACGGGATACACGATGCGTCAGCTCGACGGGACGCGCGATGAGTACGCCTTCGTGGACGCGCGCGGCATGGCCGCCGCGACGGGGCTCACGTCCACCATCGAGGACATGGCGAGGTTCGTCTCGGCCCAGTTCCGCGAGGGGGCGCGTGGCGGCGATCGCATCCTCTCCACGGCGTCCCTCCGCGAGATGCACCGGGTCCGCATGCTCGAGTCGACCTGGACGCGGGGGCAGGGGATCGGGTTCGGTGTGAGCCGGGTGGATGGGAAGATCTTCGTCGGCCACGGCGGCGGGTATCCGGGCTACACGACGCAGACGTCGATCCAGCTCGACGAGAAGGTCGGGGTGATCGCGCTCACGAACACGAACGACTCGAACCCCGGCCAGATCGCGCGCCAGCTGTACACGACGGTGGGAGAGGCCGTCGCGGCGGCGACGAAGCCCGAGCAGGAGAAGGTCGCGTGGGATCCCGCGTGGGAGCGGTTCGCCGGCATGTACGCGGGCTTCGGTGGCGGCCGACAGCAAGTAGTGCTGATGAGCGAGGCGCTCGTGATCATCGACCCGTACGGCTCGAATGTGGACGAGCCGCTCGAGCTCGCTCCGATCGGGGACGGGACGTTCCGCTACACGTCGCCCACCGGCGGTGGGCCGGTTGGCGAGCTGATCCGGTTCGTCGAGGAAGACGGCGAGGTGGTCGGGATGTGGGTCGGCGACTACGAATACGAACGGATCGAGAGCTAGTGGACGCGACGGGCGCCTCCGCAACCAGGAGTCGCGCCCCGACGTAGTGCCCGGCGGCTACTCATACGGACGGGAGTGACGAGAGTGGACTGGGACGGAGTCGGCACGTTCGCGATGTTCTTCGCCTCGGGCGCGGTCGGGGTGGGGGTCATCATGCTCAGGGCCTACAAGGCCCGGCTCGAGGCGAGCCTCGAGAAGACGCGCATCGAGGCCGAGAGCCGACGGCCCGAGCTGGACGACGGCCGGCTCGACGAGCTCGAGAATCAGGTCCGCCGGCTCACCGAGCGCCTCGAGTTCAACGAGAAGCTCCTCGAGCGGGGCTCGGCACCGACGGACTGAGGGGCGGCGCCGGCTCAGGACGAGTCGCGATCAGGGGTCCGGATGCCCCTGGTAGATCACGTTGACGATCAGCCAGCGCCCGTCGTACTTCGCGAGGTGGAAGTAGTCGATCCCCCACGAAGCAGTGACCTTCGCCGAGGCGATCCGATCGAGGACGTCGAAGACGACGATCTCCTTCGTCGCGCTCGGGGGGACGTTGCCGTCGGCGTTCCATTCGGCGGCAGTGTCCCGCAGCTCGTCGAACGTCATGCGGTCCTCCTCGATCGTGGAGGTCGGCGCGTCGTCCCGTCCGATCCCGATCTTGGCCAGCCCCCGACTCACGCTCCGTTCGATCTTCGTCGGATCGACCTCGTACAGGGCCTCCACGTAATCCGCGACGGCCTGTCGCACGGCCTCGACGTCCGCCTCCGACGCGGCGGCCGTGCTCTGTCCCGTCAGCCCGGTGGAGGCGGCAAGTGGGAGAAACGCGGCAAGCCGGCACGCTCTGCTGATCCTGCTCATCGAACGGCTCTCCTCTGCAAAACATAGAAACATCAGGCATTATATGTAGGAAATACTGCATGTACGCCGGTCGCCGAGCAAGACGCTCGAGTCGTGACCCTTTTGGGGCGGGGAAGGCGTGTACAGGTTGTCACGCTGTCATTCGCATCGTTGAGACATGCCGGAGAACATCGAGGGAGTCCGAGCCGCGCTTGCGGGAGCGTACGCGATCGATCGGGAGATCGGCCGCGGCGCCATGGCCACGGTGTACCTGGCGAGAGATCAGAAGCACGATCGACAGGTAGCGGTCAAGGTCATGCGCGCGGACCTCGACCTGGGGGTCGAGCGCTTCCTGCGCGAGATCGAGATCGCCGCGCAGCTCAACCACCCGCATATCCTGCCGCTGTATGATTCAGGCTCTGCCGACGGGCTTCTCTACTACGTCACGCCCTTCGTCGATGGCGAGACGCTGGGAGAGCGAATCGCGCGTGCCGGACCCCTTCCGACGGACGAAGCCGCGCGGTTCACGGAGCAGATCGCGCTCGCCCTCGCCTACGCTCACGAGCAGGGGTTCGTACACAGGGACGTCAAGCCGTCGAACATCCTGATCTCGGCTGGTCAGGCGGTCGTGTCCGACTTCGGCGTGGCCTACGCCGTGTCGGTAGCGCAGGGCGAGCGGCTCACGGCGGCCGGAACGACCGTCGGCACCCTGGGCTATATGAGCCCCGAGCAGGTGAACGGCGAAGAGACCGATGGGCGGAGCGACATCTACAGCGTCGGCTGCCTGTTGTTCGAGATGCTCACGGGCCACAAGGTCTACCGCGGGACACCGGCCAGCATCGCCGCGCAGCACGTGCGCGCGCCGATTCCCTCCGCGACCGCCAGCCGACCCGAGACCCCGGTCGTGCTCGAGGAGGCGATCCGAGTGGCGCTGTCGAAGCATCCGGCGGATCGCTACGCCCATGCGGGAGATCTCGCCGAGGCCGTCCGGCCCGCGACCTTCGGAGAGCGGTCTACGGCATGGCTCCTCGCCATACCCGACCCGCTGCGGGGCGTCATGCGTCGCAAGGTCATCGAGTGGGGTCTGACCTATACGGCAGCCGCGTGGCTGGTCGTCCAGGTCGTCGAGGCCCTGGCGAACGTTTGGCCACTGTCGCTCCAGCTGCAGCGCGGCATCCAGCTCGTGCTCGGACTGGGTCTGGTCGCGACCATCGGGCTCACCTGGGTACACAACAAGCGTGGGGGCGATCGGATTCGGGGTCCCGTCCTGCTCGGCGTGGCGCTCGTGTTCGCCGCGACGGCGGGGCTTCTGAGCCTCATCTCCCCCGATCCGGTCGAGGCGGACCCCGATCCCGCGGCGGAGTTCCGCACCGGGAAACCGAGGATTGCGGTATTGATGCCCGACCTGTTGATGGAGACCGAGGAACAACGCGCGCGGGCCGAGGGGATGAACTCCAGCGTTCGGAACCAGCTCGCGAAGATCTCGGGCCTCGAGGTCGTGGGAGGGCGTCTGTCCGTCGCCAAGTATCAGGGGTCGAAGGAGTCGATCCGCGACATCGCCGAGGCGCTCGATGTCGATTACGTGCTCGAGGGGATGATCACGTTCAACGGCGATCAGATGTTCTTCGAGGCGCGGCTGATCGAGGGGCAGACGGAGACCATCGAGCGATCGTGGGACTTCGACAGCGAATACGTGCTCGCGGAGATCTTCGAGATCCAGCGGGAGGTCGCCCGCCGCGTCGCCCGGGCGGTCTCGGTCGAAATCCTGCCGGAGGAGAACGTCCGTCTGGAGCGGCCCGTCACGCAGAGCCAGGAGGCCCTGAACCACTACACTCTGGGACGCCACTTCTGGAACCAGGGAACCGGGGAGGGCTTCCAACGGGCGATCGGGGAGTTCGAGCGGGCGATCGCGCTCGATTCCGGGTTCGCGGCGGCGCATGCCGGGCTCGCCGACGCCTACAACCAGTTTGGAACCTTCTTCCTGCGACCTCCTCGCGAGATGTTCGCGATCGCCCGCGGGCACGCGGCTCGAGCGCTGGAGATCGACGAGTATTCTGCCATAGCTCACGCATCCATGGGCCAGGCTCTGCTGTACGGTTCCTGGGATCGCGACAGCGCCGAGGTGCACCTGACGCGCGCGATCGCGCTCGACGAAAGCTACGCGGAGGCCCACGTATGGTATGGTCGCCTGCTCACGTTCGAGGGCGACTTCGAGAACGGCCTCAGAGAACTGCGGCGCGCCGTCGACCTGCAGCCGGCCAGCGACGGCGTGATGACGTCCCTTGGGTACGGGGAGTTCTTCGCGCGGCGTTACGAGGAGTCACTGGAGACGCTTAGACTGAGCGAGCGCATCGACCCCTCCAAGGCCGTTACGCAGGTTTTCCTCGGGCAGACGCTGCTCGAGTTGGGCCGGGTCGACGAGGCCATCGAGGCGATCGAGCGCGCCATCGAACGCGGGGGACGGCTCTCCCCTTTCCTCGCGATGCTCGGAGTCGCGTACGCGCGGGACGGTCGGCTCGCCGAAGCCGAGGCGGTCAGTCGCGAGCTGCAGTCCTCGCTCGAGGCCGGTGTCTATGTGCCGAAGTGGTTCATCGGCGGCATCGAGCTTCACCTCGGCCGTACCGAGGAGGCGCTCGACTGGTTCGACCAGGCGTACGAGGAGGGATCGTACGGGCTCATCTACTTCAACGTCTCTCCGCACGTGGACCCCGTGCGCGACCACCCGCGCTTTCGCTCGCTCCTGAGAGGCGTGGGCTTCGCGCGCTGACCGCCCGGCGCGACCGCCTGGCCGGTCAGCGCTCGTTGATGGTTGCGCGGCAAAGCGACAGGGTCCTCGCGTGACATCCAGGACCGATCTCCCGCGCGACCTGCAGCGTCTCGCGGAGTGGCGCGGCCAGGCGTTCCGCGAGCGCGTCGTGCATTCGCCGGCCGGCCGCGAGGCGCAGCGCGCTTCGGCCAGCATACCCTAGAGCTCGACGCGTCTTCGAACGGGATGCGTTGCTCAGGAAGGCATTCGGCGCTCCTCGAATCATGTCTTCGAACATGTCATCCCAGTCATCGCCGAGGGCGAAGAAGCGTGAGAGTCCCCGGATCAGGGACCGGGCCCGTTGGGCACCGGGCGGGATGACGAGAGCGCCGACGAAGACGTACGGAAGCTCTTTCGCTTCGAACGGATCTGCGGATATGCGGAGCTCGCTCTCGTACATTCGCCGATAGAGGTCGACCAGGACGCCGGCGCGGTCGGGGTATTCCGCCCATCGCCGGCCCACGCTGACCATGGCCGAATCGAAGAGTCGGACGATGCGCTGCAGGTCCTCGTCCGGACACGTCAGGGCCGTCGACGCCTCCTCCGGTCGGGCGAGACGGGCAGCCAGCCGGGCCGGGTCGAGCGACTCCGACAGGGTACGGGTCCCGCGTCTGATGATGTCGACCACCGCATCGTACAGGTTGAGCCCCAGGTGCAGCAGGGCCCCCTCTCGCAGAACGGTGTCGTCGGTGGCTTCACCGACGGCCGAGCATGCCACATCCGCGAGAGCCGACCCCCACCACAACCCCTGCCTGAGCCCGCGTTCGACGTGGAAACGGCGAGCGAGCTCATCGAGCTCCGCCTCGACGTACAGGGCCTCGATCGCCGGATCGCCCAGACCCACCGGCAGGGTCTCGCCGGTCCGAAGCTCGGGAACCAGCCCGTGCACCCGGCGGAGGACGCGATCGGCCTGCCACCCCGCGCAGCCGAGTCGCTTCCGTACGAGCTGAGTGATCACGCGCGTTCGAACGCGCCGACGCGAAACGCGGCCGCGGTGAACCCCTCGTGACGCCCCGCCCAGGGGTTCAGCGCGACGGCATCATCCCCCTTAGTGGTCGTGCTTCTTGAACAGCAGCACGGGCCAGATGATGATGTGCTTCAGCTGCCTGACGGTGCAGGGCCAGCACCTGAACCAATCGTGATCCACCTCGATGTCCGCGATCTCGTTGTGGATCTTGGCGATCAGGTAGCCGCCGGTACCGAAGTGCACGATGGCGTACAGCGCACCCACAACGAAGTCGAGCACACCACCGTTGTTCTGGAAGCCCGGATAGACCGACGCCATTACGTCGAGCCAGGACGAGCCGTAACCTTCGACGACGCGGCTGAGGACGAACGTCCAGGTCATCGCCGCGAGTCCGATCGCACCGCCCGCGAACGTGAGGCCGCGCACGGAAATGACGGGCCGCTTCAGGCCGCCATTCGGGGGAGAAGCACTGCTCTCCATCACCAGCCTCCTTTTGGAGAGGGGAGTGCGGGGCGAACTGGCACGCTGTTACGATTCGTGAGCGGATCGGCGGGGTCAAGACCCGCCGCCTGTTGCTCGGTCCTCGTGATCGTGGGGGGGAAGGGGAGGCCCTCAGGATCGCGCGGCTGATCTGGAACGACGACCGGGAAGGATTACCGGGTCGCGGCTATCCAGGTGTGCGTCGCAAGGGCGTGGGTCTCCACCTTCCCGTTCGTCCTCGGCGTGCAGGGCCTCGTGAAGATGTGACGGATCCCGAGGGTCTCGAGGGTCCGTCGAGAGAGGGGCCACCTGTACGCCGGTCCGTTGTCCGTCATGAGCCGGCTGACTTGCACGTCGGGAGCCGGCGAACAACTACCCTGCGATTCACACCTACTCGTCGTCGCGCATCGCCGCGACGATCGGGTCGAGGTTGTCGAGGTCGTCCGACGACATCGCCTCCAGGAAGGCGAGCTCGTCGTCGTCGGGCGTCACGCCGTTCCGCGTCTGCGGCGGGGTGCTCGAGAGTACCTCCGACCACGAGCGCGCGGGGGCGGGCGCTCCCGTGGCGGAAGGCGAGTACGTGGGTGTCTCCTCGTCGAGTGCCCTGCGGATGGGCCGGTTCGGCTTCGTGACGGTCTTGTCGATTCGGAGCGGGATCGGGGCGACCGGACGCGTGTGCTCCTCGATGCTCTCGACCACGGCCGTCAGCTCGGCGACCGCCGAGTCCTCGACGGCGAGCAACGAGTCGACCTTGTCGAGCGAGCCCTGGATCTTCTTGCGGCGCGAGTCCCACTCCTCCTTCTCGTATTCGCCGACGTCGTGGCGGAGCCCGGCCTCCTCGAGATCGGCCGCGTGCCCGGCTCGATCGTCGCGCAGCGAGTCGGCGGCGGCCCGGCGGTCCTCGAGGCTCACCAGCAGATCCGAGCGGTGCTTCTGGAGATCATCGCCGAGACCGTCGAGTCGACCGACGTAGTCGCCTCTGACCCGCTCGAACACCTTCGGGTCGGCCGAGTTGGCGTGGTCGGCGAGCTTTTCGATCCATCCCCGGATCTTCTCTGACTCGCCAAGCAGCTCGCGGACGACTGTCGGGACCACCGGATCGTTCTGATTCGTGCTCATCTCGCCTGTCTCTCCCGGGTTGGCGCCGCCGTGCGTGGCGGGACGCGTCGAGACTCGTGGGGCCGCGAATCGGCGTGAGGGGGACGGTTCGCAAGTTCCAAGCCCTCAACGGGTTGGCGGCGTTTGGTGCCATGGGAAGGGGGGAAACGGGCCATGGGAGGCGCTCCGGACGGCAGCTCGCGGCCCGCCGTAGATGCATACGCGCCACACTCTTACGAGATCACGGGCCACAGCGGCGCAGGCTGGAGGGCGGAAACGCAGTCAGGACGCGGCTTCCGTCCACATGTGGCACGTCGTCGGCACCCGGCCGGGCGCTAACCGGAAGTACGGTCCGGGCTTACGGTGTACCGGAGGGCCACCATGCCGCTGTCGTAGGCCCTCATCTCCTCGAGGTGGAGCGCGACATCGGCGCCGAGATCCTCGAAGAAGCGAACGCCGTCGCCGATGAGGACCGGCATGATCGAGTAGCGGATCTCGTCCGCGAGTCCGCGCCGCAGGCACTCGCCGCACACGACCCCGCCGCCGACGAACCAGATGCTCGCGAAGCCCGGTCGGAGACGCTGCTCGACGAACTCCTCGAGGTCGCCCCGGTGGAAGTGAACGGTCTCGCGGACCCTCGGGAGATCGCGGGTCGTGAGGACGAAGGTCGGAGTGTCCCCGTACGCCCACCCATGTCCGTCGGCCTCGAAGCCGAGGGCCGTCTCGTAGGTGCGCGACCCCATCACGTAGCAGTCGATCGACGCGAGAACGGCCTCCACGAACGCGGGGTCCATCGCCTCGCCGCCTTCGAACCGGTCGGAAGTCTCGAGCCAGTCGACGCTTCCGTCGCGACGGGCGATGAAGCCGTCGAGGCTCGCGGCCATATGGATGGTGACGCGCGATTCGTGGGTCGTCATGACTCAGGCTACCGCCGGTCCTCTGCCCGGCCAAGCGTCCCCCCGGTCGCCTTCGAGCTTGACCGGGCCGCGTGGGGTACCGAGGATCCCGACAACCCGAGCGCCGACCACAAGGAAGGGTGTTTCCGATGTCCAGACCGCCGGCCGTCCGATACGGCCTCTCGCTCGTGCTCGCCGCCCTGGCCCTGGCTTCTCCAGCCGCGGCGCAGGAGCACTTCCCGACGACCGGGGACGTGGATCTCATGCTCCGTTACCTCGTCGAGGACGGCGAGACGCCGGGCATCGTGGTCGGCTTCATCGACGCCGATGGCTCGACGCGGATCCTCGAGTACGGCGAGGCGGGCCCCGGGGCGAGACCGCTGGGTTCGCGGTCGGCCTTCGAGATCGGCTCGATTACGAAGACGTTCACGGCGGCGCTTCTGGCCGACATGGTGGCCAGGGGCCAGATGGCGCTCGACGACCCGGTCCAGAAGTACCTGCCCGACGGGGTGAGCATGCCGACATGGGAGGGACGGGAGATCACCCTCGAGGACCTCTCCACACACCACTCCGGGCTCCCGCGCATGCCGGACAACTTCGCGCCGGCCGACCCCGCGAACCCGTACGCGGACTACACGGCCGACGATCTCTATGCCTTCCTGAGCGGCCACGAGCTGCGCCGCGCGCCGGGGGCCGAGTTCGAGTACTCGAACCTCGCCGTGGGGCTGTTGGGCCACGTCCTCGAGCTGGCGACCGGCATGACGTACGAGCAGCTCGTCCGGGCCCGCGTCCTCGATCCGCTGGGAATGGACGCGACGGGTATCACGCTCGAGGGGGATCTGGCGTCGTGGATGACGAAGGGGCACGACGACGCCGGCGAGGTCGTCTCGTACTGGGACGCGATGGCTCTCGCCGGCGCGGGCGGATTGCGCTCGAGCGCCGAGGAGATGCTCGTGTATCTGGCGGCGCAGCTGGGATCGCCCGGGTCGGAGATCGAGCGCGCCATCCGGATGACGCACGAGCCGCGCGTGGAGATGGAGGACGGGGCCGCCGCCGGTCTCGGGTGGGGCATTCGGCAGGTCGGTGAGCGCCGAATCCTCTCGCACGGCGGTGGAACCGCCGGGTACAGCACGTGGGTCGGGTTCGACCCGGATCTCGGTGTCGCGGCCGTGATGCTCACCAACACCGGTGACTTCGACGACGACCTCGCCGGCGACCTGTTGCGACGCGGCGCGCCCATCTCGACCCCGACCGTGGAGGTTCCGTCCGACGTGCTCGAGAGCTACGTCGGCATGTACGGCCCCTCCGCCCCGCAGGCCGTGGCGGTGCGGCTGGAAGACGAGGGATGGCTGACGATGCAGGTGCCGGGGAACGTGCGCTTCCGCCTGTATGCGGACTCCGATACCAGCTTCTATGTCCGCCGCACTCCGTGGCGTCTCGTCTTTCAGCGGGACGAGACCGGGCGTGTGAGCGGCGCCGTCGCCGACCTCGCCGGAACGGAGCGGCGGATGCCCCGGCGAGACGACG
>JAWWCR010000092.1:0-18232 GCA_033720355.1 Gemmatimonadota bacterium | reverse complement strand
GTACGAGGTCTTCTCGGGGCTCGCCGAGATCACCGCCGGCTACCTGCTCTTCTGGAGACGCACCGCGTTGCTCGGCGCGCTCGTGGGCATGGGCGTTCTGCTCAACGTCATGGCCATCAACTACTTCTACGACGTGCCCGTAAAGCTGTTCTCGACGCACCTGTTCCTCTACGCCGTCTACATCGCCGCGCCCGATCTTCCGCGTCTTTTCGGGCTCTTCGCGCTCAACCGGCCCGCGGCGGCCGTCGACCGCCCGCCGTTCTGGCGGCGGTTCGGGTGGAGCTCGCGCGCCGTGGCGGCCGTGTGCCTGGCGTTCGTATCCATGATCACGTGGTTCCACGTCTCCGATGGCATCTCGATGTCGCGAACGCGCGGCGTGTTCGCCGAGACCCATGCGCTCCAGGGGATCTACCTCGTGGAGTCCTTCACACGGGACAGCCTGGTGGACCGCGAGAACGAGGACGCCGACCGGTGGGTGCGGGTCGGGATCACGATGCCGTCGCTCACGACGATCCAGCGCGCGACCGGGGTCGCGACGCGGATGCTGATGGCGATCGACACGACGGCTCGCACCGTCTCGTTCTACGATCGCGGCGGGCAGCCTCCGGGCACGCCGCAGTTCGAATACACCGAGCCCGAGAGCGGCGTGCTGGCCCTCGTCGGTACCTTCGAAGGGAAGCCCACCTCGGTCGTGATGCGCAAGACGGAGGTCGACGCACTGCTGCTCGGGCGCGGCTTCCACTGGATCAACGAGTACCCCTTCAACCGCTAGCTCGGCAGGTCGCTGAAGGATTCGAGTGGGTCGCGCACCCGGGTCTTGCGGGATCCACAGCAGGAGCGAGGAGGAAGGCGATGCCCGAGTATCGTCGACGACGAGGGACGACGTGTGGGCCCGCGACCCCCGGGTGCCCGGAGGGTTACGGCGGCACGGGGCCATCTCCCGTGTTGGCGCTCCTCGCCGATGGCTCACGGCATCGACTCGTCGCGCCGTCTCGGATCTGGCCCCGTGGCGCGCGTAACGCGACCCACTGGAATCCTTCAGCGACCTGCCCGGGGGTTTACGAATCGTAAGGAACGCGATGGCCGGGCCTCGAGGCCGTCTTCGCTCGCTCGCCCGGGTGCTCGTCGGTTGCCTCGTCGCGTCGTGCGAGTCGCCCGAGCCGGTGAGCTACGTCGGTGGCGCCGCGTGTGCCGGTTGTCACGCTGCCGAGACGGAGGCCTGGGCCGGGTCGCACCACGATCTGGCGATGGAGCCGGCGACGGGCGAGACGGTCCTCGGCGACTTCGATGACGCGGTCTTCGCGATCGAGGGAGACACGACCCGCTTTCGCCGGCGGGACGGCCGCTTACTGGTCACGGCCACCGGGTCGGACGGGGCCCGGGCCGAGTTCGAGGTGACCCACACGTTCGGGGTCGAGCCGCTCCAGCAGCTACTGGTCGCGTTTCCCGGCGGGCGTCGGCAGGCGTTCGGGGTCGCCTGGGACACGCGTCCGGCGGAGGAGGGTGGTCAGCGGTGGTTCCACCTCTACCCGGACGATCCGCCGGAGCCGGGAGATCCGCTCCACTGGACCGGGATCGATCAGACGTGGAACTACCAGTGCGCGGAATGCCACTCGACGGACCTGCGGAAGGGGTACGATCGGGCGACCGACGCGTACGAGACCGTCTGGTCCGACATCGACGTCTCGTGCGAAGCGTGCCATGGGCCGGGTTCGCGGCACGTCGAGATTGCGGAGGGCGCGGCCGCCGGTGCTACGCCCGGAGTGGGGTGGGCGATCCAGCGCGCCGGCGACGCCCAGGGCGCCACATGGATCATCGCCCCGGGGGAGACGATCGCGACACGGAGTCCGCCGGCCACCGGAGGGACATCGCCGACCGGTGCGTCGCCCGCCGGCGGTGTGCAGATCGACGCCTGCGGGCGATGCCATTCGCGGCGCGGCGTGATCGCCGATCCCGAGCGGCCGGGCGCTGCGCTCCTCGACACGCACCGACCGTCGCTCCTCGCCGGGGGGTTGTATCACCCAGACGGCCAGATCCTCGACGAGGTGTACGTATGGGGATCGTTCCTCCAGAGCCGGATGCACCGCGCGGGCGTCACGTGCACCGACTGCCACGATCCGCACCGGGCCTCGGTCGTCGCGGAGGGCAACGCGCTGTGTGCGCGCTGCCACCTCGCGTCGGCGTACGACGTGCCCGAGCACACGCTCCACGAGGCCGGGACGGCGGGCTCGGCGTGCGTCGATTGCCACATGCCGACCCGGACGTACATGGTGGTCGACCCGCGGCGTGACCACGGGTTCCGCATCCCCCGTCCCGACCTGGCCGCGTCGATCGGGGTGCCGGAGCCCTGCACGGGGTGCCACGCCGACCGCGACCCGGGGTGGGCCGCGGACGCCCTCGCCGAGCGGTTCGGCGCCCCGGCGGACCATCCGTTTGCGGCCGCGTTCGCGGCGGCCCGGGCGGGGGACCCCCGATCGGCACCGGCGCTGGCCGCGGTCGTCGGGGACGCGGGGCAGGCAGGCATCGTCCGTGCGACGGCCGCATCGCTGCTCGTGGCCTTCCAGCACCCGGACGTCGCTGCGGCGATCGACCGCGCGCTCCGCGATCCCGACCCGCTCGTCAGGCTCGGCGGCCTGTCGGCGGTCGGCGCGCCCCGCGCATCCACGCACTGGCGGACCGTGTTCGGGCTGCTGTCGGACTCGCTGAGGGCGATCCGGCTCGACGCGGCCCGGGCGCTCGCGCCGGTCCCCCCGGTGCTGTTCTCCGACGCGCAGCGCTCGGCCGTCGCCGGGGGCGTGGAGGACTACGTGACGGCGCAGCTCGTGAACGCCGACCGCCCGGAGGCGTGGCTCAACATCGGCGCGATCCGGGGGGCTCGGGGGGACACGGAGGCCGCCGCCGGAGCGTACCGGACGGCGATCGAGGTCGACCCGACGTTCGCCCCGGCGTACGCGAACGCGGCCGAGCTGCAGCGGAACGCCGGGCGCGAGGAGGAGGCCGAGGCGATGCTTCGGCGCGGCCTCGCGGCCGACACCTCGGCTGCCGCCCTCCACCACGCGCTCGGTCTCTCGCTGGTCAGGCAGGGACGGCACGCGGAGGCGCTCGAACCCCTCGCCCGCGCCCGCTCGCTCGACCCGGACAACTCGCGGTTCGGGTTCGTCTACGCGATCGGCCTGAGCTCGGCGGGCGACATCGAGGGGGCACTGACGGAGCTCGAGGCCGCGCTGGAGGCCACTCCCTTCGATCGCGAGGTGCTCTCGGCTCTCGCCACCCTGTCCCGCCAGGCCGGCAGGACGCAGGATGCTCTGGACTACGCGCGTCGGGTAGCCGATATCTGGTCTTTCGATCCATCCGCACGCCAGCTTCTCGACGCGCTTCAGCGACCCGACGGTGGTTCATGAGACACGACGTCATCCTGTTCGACCTCGACGGCACGCTCGTCGACTCGGCCGACCTGATCCTCGAGTCGTACCGGCATACGATGCGCACGCACTTCGGGGAGGTGCCGCCCGATCAGGTGTGGCTCGCGACGCTCGGCACGCCGCTGCGCTCGGCGTTCAAGCAGTTCGCCGACACGCCGGAGGGCGTGCAGGCGCTCGTCGACACCTACATCGAGCACAACCTGCGCGTCCACGAGGAGCTCATTCGCCCGTTTCCGGGAGTGCTCGACGTCCTCGAGAAGCTGCTCGCCGCCGGATCGCGTCTCGGTATCGTGACCAGCAAGGCGAGCCGGGGAACGGCGCTCAGCCTGGCGGCCTGCGGCCTCGACCCCGACTGGTTCGAGGTCATCGTCACCTCGGACGAGCCGATCCCGCACAAGCCCGACCCCGCGCCTGTCCGGCTCGCGCTCGAGCGGCTGGCAGTCGGAGCCGACGTCACCTCGTTCGTCGGCGACTCGGTGTGGGACATTCGGGCGGGACGCGCCGCCGGGGTCTGCACGGTGGCGGCGTTGTGGGGCCCCTTCTCGGAGGACGAGCTGATCGGCGAGGTGCCCGACGTGCTCGTCGACCGCCCCGCCGACCTCCTCGACGGCTTCGACCCGGCCGGTCGGGTGGGCTAACCCTCCGCGGCCACCGGCTCCGCCGGACGGTCGGCGTCTTCCTCGGCCTCCTCCTCCGGCTTCGTCTCGGGCTGCGCCGCCGGCGTCTCCGCGGTGCCACGCCCGTTCGACGAGAACGCGAGCACACCGTCCTCGAGCTCGACGTCCGCGAGAGCGAACGCGAGCGCCTCCTGCAGATCGTGCGCGAGCTTGAACGTCATCGATTCGCGGACGTGATCCGGCAGCTCCTCCAGATCGCCCTCGTTGTCCGCCGGCAGGATGATCCGCTCGATCCCGGCCCGCACCGCCCCGAGCACCTTCTCCTTCAGGCCGCCGATAGGCAGCACACGCCCGGTCAGGGTGATCTCTCCGGTCATCGCCGTGTCGTGACGCACGGGATGGTCGCCGAGCGCGCTCACGAGCGCGACGGCCATCGCGATCCCGGCCGACGGTCCCTCCTTCGGGATCGCCCCGGCGGGCACGTGGACGTGGACCTCGCGCTCGCGCAACCGGTCCTCCGGAATCCCGAGCTCGGACGCGTGGCTCCGCGCGTAGGTGAGCGCCGCCTGGGCGCTCTCCTTCATGACGTCGCCGAGCTGCCCGGTCAGGACGAGCCCTTCCTTGCCGGTCAACACGCTCGTCTCGACGAGCATGATGTCCCCGCCGGCCGGCGTGTAGAACATCCCGGTCGCCACCCCGATCCGATCCTTCTCCATCTTCTTCTCGGGGTGCACCTTCGGCTGGCCGAGCATCTCGCGCAGGTCGTCCGCGTCGACGGTCACGACCTCCGCCTTCTTCGACGCGATCCGGCGCGCCGACTTCCGGCAGATCGAGCCGAGCTCGCGCTCGAGGTTCCGGACCCCCGCCTCGCGCGTGTAGGTGGCGATGATGGTCCGCAGCGCGTCATCGGTGACCTCGATCTGCTCGGGATGCAGCCCGTTCTGGCGGACCTGGCGAGGCAGCAGATACCGCTTCCCGATCTCGAGCTTCTCCGCCTCCGTGTACCCGCGGAACTCGATCGCCTCCATGCGGTCACGGAGCGGGCCGGGGATGTTCTGCAGCACGTTCGCCGTCGCGATGAAAAGCACCTGCGAGAGGTCGAACGGCACGCCAAGGTAGTGGTCGACGAACGCGTCGTTCTGCGCCGGGTCGAGCACCTCCATCAGCGCCGACGACGGATCGCCCTGGAACGAGACGCCGAGCTTGTCGACCTCGTCGAGGAGAAACACCGGGTTCTTCGTCCCCGCGCGCTTGAGCCCCTCTATGATCCGTCCCGCCATGGCGCCGACATACGTGCGCCGGTGCCCGCGGATGTCGGCCTCGTCGCGCGCGCCGCCGAGCGACACGCGAACGTACTTCCGTCCGAGCGAGTCGGCGATCGACTTCGCGATGGAGGTCTTGCCCACGCCCGGAGGTCCGACGAACAGGAGCGTCTGCCCGGTTCGGTCGTCCTCGTGTCCGATGCACGGGTCGTCGGGCTCCTCTTCGGCGTCCTCGCCAGCGTCGGCGTCCGCCTCCGCGGCGGCGCCTGCGTCGACCCCGGCAGCCGCGTCTTCCTTCTCCTCCTCGTCGCAGCCCTCGTCCCGCTCGCCCTCCTGCTCGAGCTGGAGCTTCCGTACGGCGAGGAAGTCCAGCACGCGGTCCTTCACCGACTGGAGGCCGTAATGGTCGCGGTCGAGGATCTCCTCCGCCTCATCGATCTCGAGGCGGTCCTGCGTCGTCTCTGACCAGGGGAGGTCCGCAACGGTCTCGAGGAACGTGCGCACGACCTGCGCTTCGGCCGATTCGCGCGGGATCCGCTCGAGCCGCCGCAGCTCGCGGTCGACTTCGGCGCGGGCCTCGTCGGGCAGCTCGAGCGCCTCGATGCGTTCGCGCAGGTCGTCCAGCTCCTGCGAGTCGAGGTCCTCGCCGAGCTCCTTCTGGATCGTCTTCATCTGCTCGCGCAGATAGATCTCGCGCTGACGCTCGCCGAGCTCCTCCTGCACCTGCTCGCGGATCTGCTCCTGGGCCTCGAGCAGCCCGATCTGCCGCTGGAGGTGGATGATCAGCTTGCGAAGCCGGTCCTCGACCGACAGCGATTCGAGCAGCTCCTGCTTCTCCTCGACATCGAGCTCCGTGTAGAACGAGACGAGATCGGCCAGCTCCCCGGGGGTCGATACGCCGCCGAGAAGGTGATCGACGATCTCCTTGGGGACGCCCCTCAGCTTGCTCACTTCGGATGCCCGCTCGTGGACCTCCTTGTAGAGCGCCTGGAACGCCGGCTCATCGGGGTCGAGCGGCTCCATGTCCTGCATCCGCCGTGCGACCACCTCGATGTAGCCGTCCTTCTCCGCGTATTCGAGCGCGGCGGCGCGCGTGTCGCCCTGGATGACCATCTGGATGCCGCCCGGCACCTTCTGCATCTGGGCGATACGGCAGATCGTTCCCACCCGGTGCAGGATCTCGGGCACCGGATCGTCGATGTCGTTGTGGGTTTGCGCGACGGCGACCTGGAGCTTGTCTCCGTGGATCGGGGCCTGGCGGGCCTTCTGGGTCTGGCTGCGGCCGGCGGCGAGGGGCGCGGCGACCGTTGGGAACACGACCGTGCCGCGCAGCGGCACGACAGGGAGTCGCAACCGGGCGTCGGGGGCGATCTCGTCGCTCTCGCCCACCGATTCGATCGTTGCGGACACCGACGTCTCGTCGGGCGACTCGGTGGCCTCGCCGTTCTCGTGGTTTTCGTTCGCTCGAGTGTCTTCGCTCATTCCACTATCTGTCTGACGACCCGGGGAGGTGCGTCCAGCCGAGGCTCGGTCCTCGACCGGAGGCGTACCCGCCCGGGGCGTCCATGATTCGCGGCGCTCGGGCCCGCGCGTCTACCGCGCGAACCGCGGGTCACGGGTTCAGGTGCAGAAACCGGGCCCCCCGGGGACCCGGAATCCGCCCGGCTTCCCGGCCTATTTGGCGCGCTCGTCGGCCCGGGACCTGCCGAATGGTCCAACTCGCGCCAACACGGCATGCTACGCGCGCGCCCATCCCGCCGGACAGACCCCGTGAGCCGGCCGACCCCCTTCTCGGGCCGCGGCGTCCGAATGGACACGGGCCCGGGCCGGCTCTAGCCTGTGCGTATGAAGACGGCCTCCACGAGCGGCGATGAGCGGTATTTTCGAAGGGGTCTGGGTCTCAAAAAGGAGATCCAGCCTGTGCTCGACTCGGAGTACGGGAGCGCCCTCGTCCACCTGATCCGTGAGCGCGACTACCGACTCGAGGCGGGGCGGCTGCGGTTCCGGCTCGCGCGGAGCTTCGGCTTCTGCTACGGCGTCGACAGGGCGGTGGAGTACGCGTACGAGTCGCGTCAGAAGTTCCCCGACCGGCGCATCTACCTCGTCGGCGAGATCATCCACAACCCTCACGTGAACCGCCGTCTCCAGGAGATGGAGATCGAGTTTCTCTATCCGAGCGACCAGGGTGAGTTCGACTTCTCCAGCGTCACCCCCGACGACGTCGTCATCATCCCTGCCTTCGGGGTGACGCTCCACGACTTCGAGGTGCTGCGCGAGTTGGGCTGCATCCTGGTCGATACGACGTGTGGCTCGGTGCTGAACGTGTGGAAGCGCGTCGAGAGCTACAGCCGCGACGGCTTCACCGCGATCATCCACGGGAAGTACTGGCACGAGGAGACGCGGGCGACGAGCTCGCAGGTGCGGAAGTACGACCGTGGCCGTCAGCTCATCGTCCGCGACATGGAGGAGGCGGAGATCGTGTGCGCCTACATTCGGGGCGAGGGCGATCGAGACGCGTTCATGGAGCGCTTCGCACACTGCGCCTCGCCGCGCTTCGACCCGGACGTGGATCTCGAGCGGATCGGCGTGGCGAACCAGACGACGATGCTCGCCTCCGAGTCGCTGGCCATCGCCGCGCGGCTCGGCGAGGCGATCGCCGACCGGTATGGCGAGGACGAGATCCCCGAGCGCTTCCGGAGCTTCGACACGATCTGCTCGGCGACGCAGGACCGGCAGGACGCCGTGAACGAGCTGATGGTCGATCCGCCCGATATCATGATCGTCATCGGCGGCTACAATTCCTCGAACACCAACCACCTCGCGCACCTGTGCGCCCAACACACGCGGACCTACCACATCGAGGACGCCGTGTGCATCGACGCGCAGTCGGGGCTCATCTCGCACAAGCGGATCATGGAGGACGAGATCCTCGTCGACCCCGACTGGCTTCCGAAGGGCGAGCTGACGATCGGACTCACCGCCGGCGCCTCGACCCCCGATTCGAAGATCGGTGAGACCGTCGAGCTGGTGCTCCGATCTGCCGGATACGACCCTGCCGACGTCCTCGATGAGGCGGCGCCGGGCGCCTGACAACCCGCGCGACCCCGTCCGTGTCTCGACCTCTGGACAGATCGTGTCCGGACACCTATAGTCGGTAAAACTATATTGGTTGTCACACTAGTCACGCCTCCGTTTTCTCCCGGGGGCGCGCCGGGCCACGAGCGATCGAAGGAGGCCACGTCGGATGACCGGAGACCGGGAGCCCCGGAGCTTCCTTCCCCTCAGCAATCTGTCGTTCCAGGTGCTTCTGTCGCTGGGTGCCGGGCCGAGCCACGGCTACGCCCTCGGGAAGGAGATCGAGGAGCGTTCCGACGGGCGCCTCCGCCCGACGACCGGGAGCCTCTACCAGGCGTTGCGACGGCTCACCGAGGACGGGCTGATCGAGCCCGCGCCCGAGGTCGTCCGGATCTCGACGGATGGGCGGCGCCAGTACTTCCGTCTCACCACGCTCGGGCGAGCGGTCGCCCGCGCCGAGGCGGCGCGTCTGCACGAGCTGGTGAGGGTCGCGTCCGAACGCGACCTGTTCGCGGCGCCCGCGGGCGCCTGAGACCCGGCGGACGACCGTGACTCCGCGCCGCCACGATCCCGACCTCCACGGACCCGGGTTCTGGCCCTCCCTCTACAGGGCGGGACTCACCCTTTATCCGCGGACAGTCCGGCACCGGATGGGCGCCGACATGGTCCGCACTTTCGCGCGCCGACTCGCCGATGCGGGCGAGCGTTCGGGTCTCGCCGGTCGAGCGGCTCTCATCGCGCGCGAGTTCGCGGGGTTGCCCTTCAGGGCGGCCCGCGAGCACCTGCACGCGTCACGCGATTCCCATGACCACGACGACCTCCCCGCGCCGGGGCGGTCGGGCAAGGAACCTCTCTCCATGTTGATCACCGAGCTGCGGCAGGGGGCGCGTCGTCTCTCTCGCGCTCCGGGCTTCACGCTGGCGTCTGTCGTCACCCTGGCCCTCGGTGTCGGAGCGACGACGGCCGTGTTCAGCCTCGTACACTCGACGGTCATCGACTCGCTCCCGTTCCCGGAGTCGAGCGAGATCGTGTGGCTCGACCACGCCGGCCCGGGCATCGGCGCGGCGAACGGGCTCGGGATGACCGACGGGCTCTACACGCACTACTCCGCCGGGGCGCGGCAACTCGAGGACATGGCGATCTGGCTGTACCGCGACCTCACCCTCGGCTCGGACGAGCCCGAGCGGTTGAGCGCCGCCGTCGTGACGCCAACCTTCTTCGCGGCGCTGCGCACGCCTCCCGCTTCGGGGCGCCCCTTCACGGAGGCCGAGGTTCGGGAGGGAGCCGCCGGCGTCGTCATCTCGCACGAGTTCGCCGGGCGGAGCTTCGGTGCTCCCGAGGACGCGGTGGGCCAGGTCATCAGACTCGATGGCAACCCCGTCGAAATCTTCGGCGTCATGCCCGCCGGATTCGAGTTCCCCAGAGACGATCTCGACCTGTGGGTCCCGCTTCGAGTGAGCGAGAGCGACTTCGGGGGGTTCGCGCGTTCGGGCGTGGCGCGGCTGGCCCCCGGCGCGACCGGAGAGTCGGCTGCGGCGGAGCTCGACGGGCTGCTCGGCTCGTTGGACGAACGGTACGGCGAGAGTGTGCTGCGTATGCTGGAGGAGTCGCAGTTGACCCCGCTCCTTCCGACCCTCAAGGAGGAGATCGTGCGCGACTCGGAGCGCACGTTGTGGATCCTCCTGGGCAGCGTGGCGTTCGTCCTTCTCCTCACGTGCGCGAACGTGGCGAACCTTCTTCTCGTACGTGCCGAGAGCAGGTATCGCGAGACGGCGCTGCGCCGCGCTCTCGGCGCCGGTCGCGCCGAGCTGATCCGCTATTTCATGGCGGAGGGGATCCTGCTGTCGCTGATCGGAGGCGCGCTCGGCGTTGGACTCGCCGCGATCGCGGTGCAGGTGCTGGTCGGGTACGGTCCGGCCGATCTCCCGCGTTTGAGCGAGGTCTCGATCGGGCTTCCCGTGGTGCTCGTGGCGCTCCTGATCTCGTTTCTCACCAGCGTCGTCTTCGGGCTCCTTCCGGCGCTCAGACGCACCCCCTCGCTCGCGACGACCATCAAGTCGGGCGACGCCCGGTCGGGTACGACGGGCGAGACGGGACGGAGCCGCAACGTGCTCGTCGCGACGCAGGTGGCGCTGGCCCTCGTTCTGCTCGTCGCGACCGGACTCATGTCGCGGAGCTTCGTCAACCTCGTCACGCTCGACGCCGGCTTCGATCGTGAGAGCGTGCTGACGTTCAGGGTCGGGTTGCCGACCTCCTCCTACCCCGATCGCCAGAGTGCCGTGGGATTCCATCGCGAGGCGGTCGATCGGATCGCCGAGCTTCCGGGAGTGGAGGCCGTCGGCGTCACCAACTGCCTCCCGCTGTGCGGGAGCTGGGCCGGCATCCAGCTCGAGGTCGAAGGGCGGCCCGACGACCCGAACGAGGTCGCGGGCGTGGTCGCCATGCGGCGGGTCAACCACAGCTACCTGGCCACGCTCGGGATCGGACTCGTGAGGGGACGTCTGCCCACGCGGGTCGAGGCCGAATCATCGACCCCGGTCGCCGTGATCAGCGAGCGGCTCGTCGAGACCTACTGGCCGGGCGAGGACCCCCTTGGCCAGCGGTTCCGTCCCGGGTCGAGCGGCCCCTTCTTCGAGATCGTCGGCATCGTCGAGAACACGCCGATACGGGGCCTCTCGGACGACCCGGTGCCGATGGCCTATCTGCCGCTCACGCCCGGTCAGCCCGTGTTCGAGTCCTCCTCTTTCGAGCTGGCCTACGCGATCCGGACCTCGGTCGCGCCGCAGAGCCTGCTCATCCCCGCGCGCGAGGTGATCCGGTCGCTCGACGCGAACGTGCCCATCTCGAACGTGTCGACGCTCGAGCAGCGAGTCGCGCAGAGCAACGTCTCCACGGCCTTCACGATGGTCGTGCTCGCCGTCGCGGCGGGCATCGCGCTCCTCCTCGGGATCGTCGGGATCTACGGCGTGATCTCCTACAGCGTGGGACAGCGGGCGAAGGAGATCGGGATCCGAATGGCGCTCGGCGCCCGCGCGGGTCAGGTCAGCCGCGCCGTCCTCGCCGAAGGGGGCAGGGTGACGCTGTTCGGTCTCGTGGTCGGTCTTATCGGGGCGTTCGCGCTGACGGGGCTGATGCGATCGCTGCTGTTCGGCGTCGGACCGCGCGACCCCCTGACCTTCGCGGCGATGCCGGTTCTCCTGCTCGCCGTCGCGCTCGTCGCGACCTACCTGCCCGCGCGACGGGCTGCGCGGGTCGACCCGGCGCGGACACTCCGGGCCGACTGAGCCGTTTTCGGGCATCCGAGCGATGCGGTACAATCCCTGCCGTCAAACCGGCACCCGATGGGTTGGGTGGAGGCTCGTGTGCTCGAACGACGGTGCTCATGAAGGTCCTGTGGCTGTCCCATAACGTCCCGTTCCCTCCGACAAGTGGCGTACTACAGCGCAACTACCACCTGGTGCGGGAGACCGCGTCGAGGACGGAGTTGCACCTCGTCGCGCTCAGGCAGCGCGCACTATGTCCCGACGACGCGGCTCTGCGGGCCGCGCGCGACGAGCTCGAGTCGTACTGCGCTTCGGTGCGGGTCTTCGATCTCGACTGGGAGGTCTCCGTCGGTTCCCGAACGCGTCTCGCTGCGCGTCTGTTCGCGGAGGAGCCCTACGATGTCGTCCGTTACTCGAGCCGTCCCTTCCGGGCGTTCCTCGCGGCCGGCGAGGCGCCCGACGTCGATGTGGTGCATTTCGACACCCTCGGGCTGACTCCCTATCGGCCCGCGTTGCCCACCCGTCCGTCGATCCTGAATCACCACAACATCGAGTCCCACATGCTGGCGCGCCGCGCGAGCGGGGAGACGAACCCCTTCCGGCGTGCCCTGTATCGGTGGCAGGCCAAGAAGACGCGGGAATGGGAGCGCCGACACATAACGCAGTTCGCCTGCAACACGGTAGTCTCGGAGGCGGATGCGGAACGTCTGGAGGAAGTGAGGCCGGGGGTCAGGACCGCGGTGATCGCGAACGGGACCGATACGAGCTTCTTCTCGACCCCCGCGAACGACGAGCCCGGAAACCTCGAGGTCGTCATGGTCGGTCGTCACTCGTGGTATCCGAATCGCGATGCGGCCGAGTTCTTTCTCGACGATATCTGGCCATTGATCGTCGAACGCGAGCCCCGCGCAACCTGGACCATCGTGGGCAAGAACCCGCTCCCCCGGGTGGTCGCCGCGGCCGAGGCGGACGATCGGATTCGGGTGCTGGGCTTTGTCGACGATCTACGCGAGACCGTGCGTGCTGCCGCGGTCTTCGTGTGCCCGTACCGAGATGGGGGAGGAACCAGACTCAAGGTTCTCGACGCTCTCGCGATGAGGAAGGCCATGGTGTCCACCTCGATCGGCGCCGAGGGTCTCCCGCTCGAGCCTGGAAGGCATTATCTCCTCGCCGACACGGCCCTGCACTTCGCCGACGCGGTCATCGAGCTGTTCCGGAGTCCGGAGCGTCGGCGCGAGCTCGGCGAGGCGGGACGAGAGTTCGTCGAGGCACACTATGACTGGTCCGGCATCGGCGCGCGCCTGTACGACGTGTACGAGCGAGCCGTGGCCGCTTCGCGCCGCCAGTGACTGGAAGCGGGTCTGGACCGTCGATAACGTGACGTCGATGGTCTGAACACCGACCTCTGGAGGTCTCGTGCTCCCATTCCCCCGCGGGCATCTCTCAGGCGTGTGCGCGCTGGCCCTCGCCGCAATGGCGCTCGGCGGGTGTCGGCAGGTTCTCGAAAACGACGTCGAGCTTCCCCCCTTCCCGCCGACCGAGTTCGAGCCGGAGGTGACGACGACGAGCGGGCTGATCCTGCGCGCCTCGAGCGAGGTCTTGTCCGAGAACCCCACCGTGCTCCGTATCACGGCCACCGTCGAGAATCCGACGGACGAAGAGATCCTGAACAGGTCCCTCGTGCCCGAGTGCAGGCTCATCATCGCCGGGTTCTGGAAACAACGACCCGACGGTCGGCTGCTCCAGCCCCTCGATGGTTACTTCGAAAGGCAGGGGTTCACGCTGAACTGTGACAGTGGGGGCATGGCGCAGTTCTACCGAATCCCCGCCGGAGAGACGATCGACCTCTCGCGCGGCGAGGATCTGGCGGTGAGCGAGGTGCTCGGAGACACGTTCCGACCGGGGCGGCATTTCTTCACCGTGGTGTTCGTGGACGACTTCATCTACCAGGCCCTCGCCGGCGACCTCGTCATCGACGACTGAGCCGGAAGCCTCCCTGCGGCTCGGGTCGGACGCTCTTGTCGTCCTCCGGCCATCCCGGGAGTCTACGATTCGTAAGCTCCTGCACGCGCGGCAGGGGGGACCGTCCGCATCTCCGCGCTTAAGGTGCCGATTCGAGGTCCTCCGTCGCGGACACCCGGAGCACCACGAGTCGCTCGACGTCGAACGCGTCCTTCTCGGCCACGGCGATCCGGTCTCCCGGCAGGAGCGCGATGGGGAACCGCGTTCCCGCGGGGAGGGTGCCCATGTAGGCGCCGCTCGCGTCGAACAGATCGATCGGGCCCGAGAGATTCTCGGCCCGCCCGCCCGGCTCGAAGCGCTCGACCCACAGCGTCCCGTCGGTGGCGATCAGAACGTCCCTGATCGCGGGCAACGCAGGCACGAAGCCCCGGCCTTCGGCGACTTCGCGCGCCGACGCCTCGCACGACGCCTGCCCCATCATCCGCATTCCCGGCTCGGCCTCGGCCACGGCGTCCTCCATCGACGCCTCGCGGACCGGCAGGTCCCGGCGGATCGAGCGGACGAGGGCGCCATCGCGACCGAACAGATCGACCCGGTACCCCGC
The DNA here is from genome assembly GCA_033720355.1 of Gemmatimonadota bacterium. GTDB lineage: Bacteria > Gemmatimonadota > Gemmatimonadetes > Palauibacterales > Palauibacteraceae > Palauibacter. The sequence continues at coordinate 4,027 of JAWWCR010000092.1, read as the reverse complement.
GTCGGTGACGACCGCGACGAGATCTTCCGACGCCCGCCACCGAATCACGGGTTCGAAGAGCGGCCGCATCATCAGCGCCATGCAGTCGAACTCGACCATCTCGGGTCGGTCGTACTCTATCCGCGCGAGCGTCACCGTGTCGGGCGACCCCGCGACGTGGCTGAAGGCGATCAGCTCGTTGCCGCGTCGGTCCTCATCGATGGTGATCGAGCGCGTTACGAGTACGTCGGTGCCGGTGCGACGGAAATGCCGCACCCCGGGGTCGGTGTAGTACGGGAACTGGATCGGCTGCCTCGCGGTGCCGTCGGGCCCATACGGTACGAGCGCCCGCTTCCCGATATCGAACACGACCGCCTCGCCGTCGGGCGTGACCGACATCCCGCTCGGGAACTGGAGCTCTCCGGGGCCCTCGCCCTCGCTCCCCATCGACCGCAGGTGCTCGCCGTCCGGCGAGAAAACGACGATGCGGAAGGCGTTCCCGTCGAGCACGTAGAGGTTGCCCGCCGCGTCGGCGTCGACGTTCCACTCGGCGACCCGGGTGAACGACGCCGGGCCCGTGTCTTCGCCCCCGAGACGAAACAGCTCGGTGGGGGAGAGGTCGATCGGTCGGTCCACGCTCGGCGAAACGACGATCTCGACGCCGGCCGAGTCGGTGCGGACGACATCGTCGGACGAGGTCGCGTCGCCCCCGCACGCGAGGGCTGCCGTGAGGGAGAGCGAGAGGGTCAGGACGACGAGAGCGCGCATGCGAGCCTCCACCGGAGTCGAGTCCACCCGTTGGAGGCCGCGAGTCCGGCGATGGTTTGCCGGGGTCGTGCGGGTCACATCGAGAGGAACCGGTAGAGGATCCGGATCAGCCGATATGCCCGCTCTGGGTCGCTCTCGGTATAGCGGACCGTTAGCGGTCCGACCTTGTCGACCCCGGGCAGACCGTCGGCGACCTCGACGTGCGTGGCGTTGTCGAGCGTCATCTCGACGGTGTAGGGCGAACCGACATCCCACGGCTCGAGCTCGTCGAGACGCAGCATCGCCGCGCGCGCCTTCGCCTCGAGCTCGTCCTGTACCTCGTCGACCGGCCGCAGGTGCGCGGAATGCGCGGTGACGGCGGTCTTCGTCACGACCGTCTCGGCGTCGGCGGCGTACGTCGCGCGCGCCTGGGAGATGTAATCCGCGTCGCCCGCCACGAGCACGACCGGTACGCCCATCGCGCCGGCGAACGCCGCGTTCATCTCGCCCTCGCCCGAGGGAATCCCGTTGATCGTCAGGTCGAGGACGAGTCCCGACCCGGTGTGGGCGAGAAAGCCCTCGGTGCCGGCCCGCGCGTGGTAGCCCAGATAGATCGCCGCGTCGAACGTGTCGTCGAGCCCGGCGGCCATCCCGAGCGGCTTGAGGCTCCCCTGCACGTACTCGACCCCCGAAGGGAAGTCTTCGATCAGGGCGTTCGCGTGGTCGCCGTGAGAGTCGTTTACGACGATCCGGACGCCACCCACTCCGCGCTCCGATGCCGCCGCCCGGATACCCGCGACGACGCGCTGGATCTCGCGCGTAGCCATCCGGCGGCCGACCGCATAGTCCTTCCCGTTCCCCTGTGTCATGGCCGGGGCCCCGACGCCGCTCAGCCCCTCCATGTCGACCGAGATGTAGACGGACCACGAACTCTGGGCCGCGGCCGCGCCCGGCACGCTTGCGAAGGCCGCGATGACGGTTGCGAGCAGAGCCGGCGCTGGCCGGCGGCCCGGTGCGCGCCTACCCACGGGCGTGCCATGCCGCTAGCAGCTCCGCCTCGCGCTCGCGCGTGATCCCGGCCTGGCGGTTCTCGCGCTCCGCGGCGGGCCGCGTCATGTCCCACTCGATCGTGTCACGGGCGGTGACGGCGAGCGGCCGGTAGGTGAGCCCGGCCGCGATCGCGCGCTCGACCGACACGTACGACAGCGCGTCCCCGGGCATCCACGACGGCATATCGGCCCACGGGCGCACGCCCTGCGCCTCGAGAAAACTCTCATCCGCCCAGGTGAACTCGACGGGCTCGGAGGTGACGGCGCGGATCCCGTACAGCATCTCGGCCATCGACATCCGCGAGGCCGGGCCCGTCCCGTTGAAGTCGCCGGTCACGCCGTCCTCGGCGAGCCGGACGATCCACTCGGTGAGATCGCGCTGATCGATCACCTGGTTCGCGTGCGCCGGGTTGCCCGGGGCCAGGACCTCGCCGCCCTGGTCGATCCGCACCGGCCAGTAGGTGAACCGGTCGGTCGGGTCTCCGGGTCCGACGATCAGCCCCGGCCGCACGACGGCCGCCCGACCCGGGAACACCTCGTGACAGATGTTCTCGCTCAGCGCCTTCGTGAGCCCGTAATGCGCCTCATCGCCATCGCTCCACCCGTCCTCCGGGGTGAAACGCTCGCTGTCCTCGTCGATCAGGTGCTCGTGCAGCACGCGTCCGGCGTTCGCGTAGCCGCCGATCGACACCGAGTAGGCCGAGATCGAGGAGACGAACAGGTAGTAGTCGGTCGAGTCGCGCAGGATGTCGGTGCTCAGCTGCACCCAGCGGTAGTCGCGGGCGTTGTTGTCGAGGACGACATCCCAGGTGCGCCCCTCGAGCGCCGACAGGTCGTCGTTCCGGTCGCCGACGAGCTGCTCGACGTCGGGGATGTCGGCCTCGCTGCGGCCACGGGTGAAGATCGACACCTCGTGGCCGCGCTCCACCGCGTACCGCACCATGTGCGGTCCGATGAACCCCGTGCCGCCGAGGATCAGCATCCGTTTCGGCGCCGCCTGCCGCGTCGCGCGCGCGACCGCTCCGGCGAGCCCCGGGGTCGCGGCCAGCGCGGCTCCGGCGAGCCCGGCCGTCTGTACGAACTCCCTGCGTGTCGTCCCGCTGTTCATATCGGCATCTCGAATTCGATGGAGTCGATGGTGCATTCGAACACGCTGCGCCATTCGCCCCCGATGTGCCAGCCGACTTCGCCGGTTCGCGGGATGCGCCATCCGTCGTGATCGGTGTAGTCGGCGAACCGACCCTCCCACGCGCACGGCTCGAAGCCCCCGCGCACGCTGCGCCATCGGGCCGGCGTGTAGATACGGCCGATCTCGCCCTCCTCGTTGAAGGTGAACTCGACCGAGACGGTCGTGGCGTCCGTCGAGAGAGTCGCTTCGGCGGAATCGTCGGAACGCGCCGACCACCGGAGCCGCTCGGAAGGGAGGAGCAGGGAGGGTGTCCAGGGACCCTCCGCCAGGAGACGCTGGAGCGCCGCCTCGTTCATCTCGACGCCGGGCCCGGCGCTCCCCAGCGGAACTGTCGATGCGACCGCGACCCGGCCGCGCCCCTCGCCCGACACGAACGAATCGACCACCCGGATGTGTACGCCGGGAACAGTGGAGACACGCGCGTCCCACACGAAGCCCGGTGCCCGGGGCGCCGCAACGTGGGTCGCCGCGAAGGGGAGCCACCGGTCCGAGAGAGGGTCCGTGCGGATGCGGCCGCGCTGCGTCAGACGCGCGAGGACGATCGGCCGCGGGTCCGGCGGCAGAGCCCGGCGCAGGTAGGCGCCCACGGGCGGGGGGAGGTCCGATCGGTCCGGGTCCGGGAGGTTCGGGGCTTGCTGGCCGGCTTCGGCCTCGAGCGCGGCGAGCAGGCGGTTCCGGATGTTCCGCTCGCGCGTCCACCCCACCGCCACGGCGCCGGCGATCCCGCCCGCGGCGGCGCCGAGGATCGACGGCCAGGCGGGCACGTCTATCCCCGCACTACGCGCCGGGCGGGGGCGCGCGCCGTCGGCGTCACTCTCCGGTCGGCGTGAACCGGTAGCACCACGCCTCGCCCTCGAGCACCGTCTCGCCGTCCTGCCGCTCGACGCGGACCGCGAGCCGGCACACGGGCTTCGTCTCGTGCATGCTGAGCACCTCGGCGTGCGCGGTGATCGTGTCGCCGATGAACACCGGCGCCGTGAACTTCCAGTCCTGGCTGAGGAATACCGTCCCCGAGCCCGGCATGTCCATGGCGACGAGCGCGTGGAGGAGACCCGTCGTCAGC
>JAWWCR010000091.1:0-18289 GCA_033720355.1 Gemmatimonadota bacterium | reverse complement strand
TACCGCGTGCCGGCGCTCCAGCCGGGCGGCCCCTACACGATCCGGATCCAGCTGATCGGCTACCGGCCGGAGGCCCGCGAGAACATCCGCGTGACGCTGACCGGCGCCGAGGCGATCAACTTCACCCTCCAGACGAGCGCCGTGGCGGTCGACGAGTTGACGGTGTCCGTCGAATCGGATCCCGTGTTCAGCGCGGCCAGGACCGGGCAGGAGACCACGATCCCCAACGAGGAGATCGAGTCCTTCCCCACGATCCAGCGACAGATCACGAGCCTCGCGGCGCTCTCGCCCGAGGTGAACATCGTCGAGGGCGCGCCCTCGATCGCGGGTCAGAACAACCGGTTCAACAACATCCAGATCGACGGCTCGGTCAACAACGACGTCTTCGGGCTCGCCGACAGCGGGATCCCCGGCGGGCAGGTGAACGCCAAGGCGATCTCGTTCGAGGCGATCGAGGAGTTCCAGGTCCTGACCGCACCCTTCGACGTCCGGCACTCGAACTTCACGGGTGGCCTGATCAACGCCGTCACGAAGTCGGGGACGAACGAGTGGGAGGGCTCCGGCTTCGTCTACTACTCGAACGACGGGTTCGTCTCGGACCTCGATGGAGACCCGTTCGGTGAGTTCGACGACTCGCAGTTCGGGTGGACGCTGGGCGGGCCGATCGTCCGCGACAAGCTGTTCCTGTTCACGAACGGCGAGTTCCAGATCAACAGCCAGCCCACGAACCCGCCCTTCGTACCGCTTGGCGGGCCTATCGATCTCAATGCGGAAGAGGCGAACGTCGCACCCGACTCGGCCGCGAGGTTCGCCGACATCCTCACGGCGCAGGGATTCGACGCGGTCGGCACATCCGACCAGATCTCGGTGGACAACCCGCGCACGAACCTGTTCGCTCGCCTCGACTGGAACATCAGCGAGAGCAACCGCGCCCTGTTCCGATGGAACTACTCGCGCGCCCGGCAGGACGGCTCGCCGTTCCGTGCCCCGTTCTCGCTCGGATACACGTCCAACGGATACGACTTCCTCAGCAACACGAACTCGTTCGTAGGCCAGTTGTTCTCGCAGCTCGGGACCTCGTGGGACAACGATCTCCTTGTCTCGTTCGAGTCGATCCGTGACAACCGCGACCCGGTCGTCCCGTGGGCGGCCGTCGAGGTGGACGTCCGGAGCGACTTCGGAGGTGGCGACATCCGATCGACGACGCTCGTCGCCGGAGCCGAGGAGTTCTCGCAGCTCAACCAGTTGAATCAGGACATCTTCCAGCTCACCGACAACCTCACGACGATCGCGGGCCGTCATACGCTCACGCTCGGTACGCACAACGAGCTGTTCAGCTTCTCGAACGCGTTCGTCCCGCAGTCGATCGGGGTCTACACGTTCGACAGCCTCGCCGATCTCGAGAACGGCGTCGTGAACGATTACACCCTCACTGAAGGAATCAACGACTTCAACGGGTTCGCCGACTGGTCGTTCCTCTCGCTCGGTCTGTACGCACAGGACCAGTGGCAGATGAACGACAACCTGTCCCTCACCCTGGGACTCCGGGCCGACTTCCCGGTGTATCTCGACACGCCACGCGCGAATCCCGAGTTCGAGCAGGGGTTCGGGTTCGGTACGGATCAGACGCCGGGCGGCGTCTCATTCCAGCCTCGGGCGGGGTTCAACTGGAACTCGCTCGGAGAGCGACAGACGCAGATCCGCGGCGGGATCGGGCTGTTCTCGGGCCGTCCCCCGTTCGTGTGGCTCTCCAACATGTACAGCAACACCGGCGCCGATCTCGCACAGGTCAACTGCACGGGTGCGAACGCGCCGGCTCTCGATCCGTCGAACTACCCGGGCGGGTCGCCCAACACCTGTCTCGACGGTAGCGGGGCGCAGACGGGCAGCACGTTCATCAACGTCACCGACACCGACTTCAACCTGCCGCTCGACATGAAGATCTCGCTCGGGATCGACCGGGAGCTCGCCGAGGGCTGGACGTTGACGCTCGAAGGGCTCTACACGAAGGCGGTCGAGCAGGTCTTCTTCCGCGAGATCAACATCCCGACCGCGCAGGTCGGAGTGGATCCGACGCAGGGGAACCGCCCGGTGTTCGGGTCGGCCACGGCCGACGGGTTCGCGCCCGACAGGCCGGTGCCGTCGTTCAACCACGTGGTCGAGGTGACGAACGCGAGCAAGAACCGCGCGATCCTGTTGAGTGGGTCCCTCAACCGTCAGTTCACGGACTGGCTGGGCTTCCGGGGCTCGTACACGTGGTCGGACGTCGAGGACCTCCAGAGCCTGTTCTCGTCGCAGGCGACGTCGAATTACGGACGCACGCCGATTCGCGGGAACCCCAACGACCCCGAGCTGGCGACGTCGGCGTTCGAGGTGAAGCACAAGGTCGTCGGGTCGGCGACCGGGATCTTCGAGCTCGGCGGCGGGTTCGACGTCGAGCTAACGCCGCAGCTATACGCGACGTCGGGTCCCGCCTACTCCTACATCGCACGCGGCGACCTGAACGGCGATGGGTACCGCAACGATGGCTCCCCATCGATCAGCCGCGACAACGACCTGATTTACGTCCCGAACGACGTGGCGGCGGAGATGTCCTTCCGGACGCCCGCCGACGCCGAGGCCTTCGAGGACCTGATCGCCGAGGAGTCGTGTCTCTCCGAGGCGCGCGGGACGCTTCTGAAGCGGAACACGTGCAGCAGCCCGTTCCAGACCCTGTTCAACATGCGGGTCGTGCTCGGCCTGCCGGGCGGGTGGTCCCGCGGTCGCGCCGAGATCGTGGCCGATGTGTTCAACATCTTCGGCACGGAGGTCTCGCAGCCGTCGAACATCGATCGTGGGGTCGAAGTGCTGCGACTCCGCGGTCGTGATGGGGACGGCGATGGCGTGGCGGACGGCGACCCCAACGGGGCGCTTCTCTTCGACTACACGGGCCCCCGCCGCGATTCGGACGGAACGCTCGATCCGTACACGACCCTGGATCGGAGGTCTCGCCGAATCTTCCAGATCGGGCTGCGGTACCGGTTCTAGGAGTTCGGGGCTTCGGAGGAGGCATCAGGGGCCCCGGCCGCTCGGTCGGGGCCCGTCCGCATCACCGGGCGAGTGGGCGTCCGCCCCCTCATCCGGCCAGCACCTCGCCGGCCATCTCGACGTACTCTCGCGACCCCATGAACACCGGGACCCGCTGGTGCAGCTCGGTCGGCTGGATGTCGAGCACCCGCCGGGCGCCGTCGGTCGACATCCCGCCGGCCTGCTCGCAGACGAGCGACAGCGGCGACACCTCGTAGAGGATCCGCAGCTTGCCCTCGGGCTTCTCGCGCGTCCCCGGGTACATGAAGATCCCGCCGTACTGGAGCGTCCGGTGGAAGTCGGCGACCATCGAGCCGACGTACCGCGTCGAGAAGGCCGGCCCGCCGCCGTCCTCGCCCCTGAAACGGCGCACGAGACGCTTCTGCTCTTCGGTCCACGACTGCGTGTTCCCCTCGTTGACCGAGTAGATCCGCTTCCCGGGAGAGGGGATCTTCATGTTCGGGTGCGAGAGGAGGAACTCGCCGATCGACGGATCGAGCGTGAACCCGTGGACGCCGGCACCCGTCGTGAAGACCAGCATGGTCGACGAACCATACAGAACGTAGCCGGCCGCGCACTGGTCGCGGCCCGGCTGGAGCAGGTCCTCCACCGAGGCATCCCGGCCCGAGGAGCGCTTGCGGTGTATCGAGAAGATCGTTCCCACCGAGATATTAACGTCGATGTTCGACGACCCGTCCAGCGGGTCGAAAGCGATGACGTACGGCCCCGTCTCGTAGGGCTCGGGGATGGTCATCATCGACTCCGCTTCCTCCGAGGCGAGCGCGCTCAGGCTGCCGCACCGCGTGAGGATCCGCACGAGGACGTCGTTGGCGTACTCGTCGAGCTTCTTCACCTCCTCGCCGTGAACGTTCTCCTCTCCGGTCTTCCCGAGGATGTCGACGAGACCGGCCTTGTTGACCGCCTTGGAGATGATCTTCGCCGCGAGACTCAGCTGGAGGAGGATGTCCGTGAACGCACCCGTGGCCTCGGGGTGCTCGCGCTCCTGCTCGGCGATGAAGTGCTCGACGGTGACGATCGGATCTGACACGGTTCTCGCTGGTGTTGTGGGAGGCCGGGGTACGACGCTTCGCCGCCGCAGCAGGCCGCCGCCCTCGTGGCAAGAGGGGTCGAGCGCAGGTTAGGGGCCACGATTCGAGGGCGTCAAGCGGGTGTCACGCCCTGACCGCTCATGGATCGACGATCCGCCACCCATCCCCCGTCCCCTCTACGCAGAGGGCGCCGTGGCGATCGGTCCGCCACACCCGTCGCACGCGTGCCGAGTCGAGCCGCCGAAGCGTCGCTTCGTGCGGGTGTCCGTATCGATTGTCGCGTCCGAGCGACATGACGGCGACCGCCGGACGGGCCGCACGCAGCCACTCGACGGAGCTCGATGTCCTGCTGCCGTGGTGGCCGAGCTTCAGCACATCCGCCCGGACGGCCCCGGGGCCGAAGCGGTGGAGGATCTCCGCCTCGGTCTCGACCGACGCGTCGCCCGTATTGAGGTACGAGAGGGGACCCAGCCGCACCCGAAACGACAGGCTGGACTCGTTCACGTCCATCCCCGCGTCCGGCGTCGGCCACAACACCGCGAGCTCGAGGTCGTCGATGACGAGCGTGTCGCCCGCGGTCGCGCGGATCCACACCGCCCGCTCCTCGTCCACCCGCTCGAGAAACGACAGATACGACGCGCTCGGCTCGGGGATGCCCGGGTCGAGGACGTGGCGGATCCGAAACCCATCGAACAGCGCACCGCTCCCTCCGAAGTGGTCGAGGTGCGCGTGGGAGAGGGTGAGCAGCTCGATCTCGCGCACCCCGTGCCGGCGGAGAAACGGCGCGATGACGTCGCGGCCCGCGTCGCCGGGGCCGAGCCCCGATCGCAGCTCGGCGGCGCCCGCGCCCCGCCCCTCGAGCACGCTGGTGCCGGGCCCGGCGTCGAACACGGCCCACCGGCCGGCCGACGTGCGCGCGACGGCCGCGTCGCCCTGCCCGACATCGAGGTGGCAGACGAGCGGGGTACCGGTCCCGGCGTACCGTCGCGCCGCCGGGGCGGCCAGGGAGGCGAAGACGAGCGCCAGAACGGCCAGCCCCCACCCGATCCGGCGGGAGCGGCGACTCCGCAGGAGCCCGGCGGTCAGCAGTCCCGCGAGCACCCACGACCAGCCGGCGGTCTCGCCCACCCGCCAGCGGAGCGGGACCCCCGCGAAAGCGCCCGCGACCGACTCCAGGACGAGCAGCAGCGATCCCGCCGCGCCGCCGGCGAGCGTCCCGGCCAGGCCGGGGAGCAGAGCGGTCGCGGCGACGGTCGGGAGTGCCAGCGCCACGAGACCTGTCGAGGCGAGGCTCGCCGGGATCGAGGTGGCCACGACGCGACCGAAGTGGATCGCGGCGATCGGCGCCGTCAGGATGAAGGCACCCGCGCTACTCGCCAGACCGTCCAGGAGCCATCCGGTCCGCCGCCCGAGCCGCGCCAGCGGGCTGTCCGCTCCGCCGCGGGCCACGGCGAGCCGGGCCGCGAGCGCCACGCCGCACCGATGACCGGCGAGGACGCCCGCATACCCGCCGAACGAGAGCTGGAAGCCGGGGTCGGTGAGGAGAAGCGGGTCGCGCCCGAGGGCGACGAGGGCGGCGGCGCCGGCGAGATCGGAGACCCGCGCCGGACGGCCGCGCCACCGGCAGTACGCGTGACCCCAGAACAGGAGACCGGCCCGCGTCGCCGCCGGTGGCGCTCCGATCATCGCGACGTAGGCGGTGACCGCGAGCGCGGCCCACACCCACCGCCGCGGACGCCGCTCGACCAGACCGAGAACCCACACGATCCCGCCTGCGATCATCCCGACGTGCAGCCCCGAGATCGCGAGCAGGTGGACGATGCCGGCGTCCACGAACCGCTGCCGCGTCTCTCGAGAAAGCGTGGTCCGGTCGGCGAGGAGGAGCGCCTTCGCGATCGCCGCCATCTCTCGCGATGGCAGCCGCCGCTCGAGACGGCCCGCCAGGCTCGCCCGGATCCGGGCGGGCAGACCGAGGGCCGCGCGGCGACCCGCGGAATCGACCGGTTCGGCCCGCGAACCCGAGACGAACCCGTACTTCGTGGGGGCGCGCGGCAGCAGCGGGTCTCCGGAGCGCCGCCACACGCCGCGCACGACCAGCGTGACGCCCGCCTCGTGGACGCCCTCCGAGAGCGGGAGGGTCGTTCGCAGCCGCGTTACGTCACACAACCGCCCTGCAGCCGCGATCGTCGCCGCCGCCAGCCCGGCTCCAGCTCGCATCGACGCATCCGTCGCCGCCGGGAGTCGATCGGCCAGGAGCCCGACGGCGATCACGGGCTCTCCACCCTCGATCGATGCGAGGCAGGACCCGCGGCTCCGCGACCCCGCATCGTCCCCGGCGACGAGACCGCCGACGAGCGCCAGGAGGAGCAGCGACGCGGGACTTCGCGGACGCCGGAGCGCGAGAACTCCCGCCACCAGGAGGAGAGCGGCGAAGCCCGCCGAGAGCGCCAACCCCCGAAGAGGGAGAACCGGCAGGGTCGCTCGCCACAGACCGGCCCAGGCGCCGATGGCGAAGCTCCCGGCCGCCGCCGCGACCGGAGACGGGAAGATCGGTCCTTCCTTTCGCGCAGGTGACGGAGAACCCGTCCACGCTGCGCGAGCCGCTCAAGCGGGACTCAACCGGAGGAGACGCCGGTCTTCAATGCCACTCCTTGCGATCGGACGTGCGTCGATCGTACTCCCGTCGCTCGTACTCGTGCGGGTCCAGCTCGCCGTGGCCGAGGTCGGCCGGGTCGGTGTCGAAGCGCTCGGGACGATCGGAGAGAAACCCGGTCTGCCGCGGGGCCGTCGGCCGCCTCGCAGCGCGCCGATCGGCCCGCCACCCGACGGCGAGCGAGACACCCATCCCCGCGATCACGCTCCCGAAGACGAGAAGCGGAAGCGAGATGCGGAGCCTGAAGATCACCAGGTCGACGAGCACCATCTCGCCAGCGTTCTCGGCCGCGAACCAGAACGCGAAGAGCGTGATCAGCGCCAGACCCAGAAACCGCGATGTCAGACGCACCGGACCCCCGTGAACGTGGCCCCGGTGGTCCCCGTCAGGGTCACATCGAGATAGCTGCCGATCAACCCGTCCTCGCCGGGGAAGGCGACAAACTTGTTCCGCTCGGTCCGGCCCAGCATGTCGCCCTCCGATCTGGCCGACCGCTCGACGAGGACCTCGCGCGTCGACCCGACCTCCGACTCGGCGATCTCGCGCTGGATCGCTCGCTGCAGCTCGATCAGACCCCGAAGCCGCTCGGCGCCCACATCGTCGGCGACGAAGTCCTCATCGGGCAGACGCGTCGCCGGCGTCCCCTCGCGGAGCGAATACCTGTAGAGATACGCGTCGTCGAAGCGGACCGTCCGCATCAGATCCAGCGTCTCCCCGTACTCGGCTTCGGTCTCGCCCGGGAAGCCCACGATGACGTCGGTGGAGAGCGCCAGATCGTCGACGACGGCGCGCGCGAGATCGACCTTCTCGAGAAAGCCGGCGGAGGTATACCGGCGCACCATTCGCTTGAGCGTCCGGTCCGACCCCGACTGGACGGGCAGGTGAAGCTGACGGCAGACCGCCTCTTCCTCGGCCATGACCCGCAGGAGCGCCTCGTCCACATCGTTGGGGTGCGGCGAGGTGAACCGCACGCGCCGCACACCGTCGACCCGTGCGACCGCCCGCAGGAGCCGCGCGAAGTCCCAGTCGCCATGCCGGTAGGAGTTCACGGTCTGACCGAGCAGAACGACCTCGCCGTACCCCTGCTCGACCGCGTCGCGCACCTCGGCGAGCACGGCCGCGGGGTCGCGGTTCTTCTCGCCGCCGCGGACGTAGGGCACGATGCAGAAGGTGCATCTGTGGTCGCACCCGCGTTGCACGGTGATCCACGCGCTCACCCCCGAGGTGCGGACCGACTCGACGCCCTCGTAGTTCTCCTCCGCATCGAGATCGAGCAGCATCTGTCCGCGCTCGATCGCGTCCGTCCGCATGCCCTCGATGAGGTCCCCGAGCCCCCGGTAGGCGTCGGGCCCGACGACGAGGTCGACACCCGAGCCGGGCGCCGTGAGCCGGGGGCCGAGCCGCTGGGCCATGCAGCCCGTGACCCCGAGGATGAGGTCGGGGTTGGCCGCTCTGTGCCGCTGGAGCTGGCCGATTCGGCCCTGGACCCGGCGCTCGGCGTGCTCGCGGATGGCGCACGTGTTGATGAGGACGACATCGGCGCCGGCCGGGTCTCCGACACGCACGAACCCGCGTGCGGCGAGGAGACCCTCCATGAGCTCGGTGTCGTTGATGTTCATCTGACACCCGTACGTCTCGATGTACAGACGTCTCCCCACCGGACGCGGCGAGGCCGTCGCCGGGCGGGGGTTCGCGCGGGTGCCGAGCTGGATCAGTCCTGACGACATCTTATGACCGGTCTGCCTCGCGTGCGTTTGCTGCCTCGAGCCGCGCCCGATACGATCCGGCGTGCCAGCGGAAACCTACGAGGCCGAAGGCTTCGAAGTGCCGGTGGAAACTTGGGGCTCGGCCGGAGACACGCTAGTGTTCCTGCCCGGTCTCGGGTGTGCGCCGGCGGAGTACCGGCGTGGGCTCGAAACAGCCGCACGCGACTTCCGTATCGTCGTGCCGGACCTCTCCTTCCGGAATCGGCCACGGCTCCCCACCTCGATCGATGAGTACCTCGCCGTCGTCACCTCGCTGACCGACCGAGTCGCGCCGGGGGCCCCGTGGGCGGGGCATTCGTTCGGCGGGCTGCTCGCCCTCATCCACCCCGGCCCCGCGGTCGCGTGCGCGCCGTCGGTCCCGGCCCGCATCGCGTTCCCGCGGACGGTGGGCCGCGCGGTCCGTCTCCAGCTCCGCGAATACCTCGGCTTCGAAGGGCGCGCCGCGGTGCCGTATGCGCTCCGGACGACGAGGGACTACGTGACGCGAGCCGTCCTGCGACCCCGGGGGCTCTTCTCGATCACATCGGCGCTCAACGTCGAGCCGGATCGACGTCCGCCGCGGTGCGAGCGCGCGGTCGTGTACCTCTCGACCGAAGATGCACTGTACCGGAGGCGCGAGTACGAGGCGTACCTCCGAAACGGGGATCGCTCGAGGATGGTGGTGCGCCACGTCGAAGAAGGGCACGACTGGCCCATCACGCACGGTGAGCGCCTCGCGGAACGCTTCGACGAGGCCCTCGACCTGCTGGGGGCCGAGGACGCCGATCAGAACGGCCCGATCTGCCGCAGCGCGAACGACACCGTCAGCCGCCGAAACGACTCCTCGAGCTCGTCCTGAGCGAAGTCTCCGCGGCTCCCGAAGTCGAGCGCGACGTTTACCTCGGCGACGCCGTTCCGGAAGATCCAGCCGAAACCGCCGGTGACCGCGCGCTCGGTGATCGGGCGATCCCCGTTGCTGAACGGGAGCTCGAACCGTCGGGCGCCGAACCGAATGGGGAGATCGCCGCCCAGCAGCCTGATCGCGTCGTACTCGACCCCCCCGCCATACTGGACGATGTCGTAGGACTTCGCCTCGCCGAGGTCGCCTACGGACGACCACGCCCCCCACCCGACCGACGCCGCGAGCATGAGGTCGGGTAGCAACCGCCCGCTCGCCCCGATGTTGAACGTCGCCGGGAGGTCTACCTCGCCCAGGGCCTCCTCGTCGCCGTCCGGCGTGGCCTTCAGCGTGGACCCGAGGGCGACGGCGCCGCTCAGGAGGGCCCGGTCGCCGAGCTCGAGAAAGGCACCACCGCGGAACCGCCACCCGCTGTAGGCGAGCGTCTGCGTCCCTCCGGTCGCCCCGAGCGACGGGGCGTCGCCGGTCGGCGGATCGAACGACCGGCTGAACGTCTGCCGGAGCGACCCCGAGAGCCGCTGCGCGGAGAACCCGATCGAGATCGGCCCCACCTCGCGCGCCGCGGAGATGTCGATGGTGGAGATCCCTCCATCGTGCTCGCGCGTCTCCTCGAACGGCACCGTCCCGTCGAACAGGACGAGCGTGTCCTGGAACCGGACGGCCCAGTCCTGGTCGAACGCGCCTCCGAAGGCGATCCCCACGGCCCACTCTCCGAACGGTGCGACGGCCCGGATCAGGTTGAACCGGTGCCGGCCGCTCGACAGGGGCTCGTCGGGGCCCTCGATGTCGACCCCTTCGGCGGCGAACGCGAGCCCGAAACCGGGATTCTCGTGCTGCCGGAGATCGGCGGGGTTGAGCAACGAGAAGCTGCTGCCGAGCAGTCCGAGCCCGGTGGAGCCGAGCGCCGCCGACCGGCCGTCGATGGGCAACACGGGGTACCCGAGCCCGATCGCCGAAGCGGCCTGGGCGGCGGCGGCGGCCGGCAACCCCACGACCGCCGCCACGAGCAGACCGAGGGCCCGCATACGCCGGCTCACCCCGGCACCTCGAAGTCGGGCGGCGGCGTGAACACGATCCGCAACTTCGGCTGTACGTCCGCCGCTGATTCGACCGAGCCGAACTCCCAGAACCCGAACGTCTGCCCATCCGGATCGCCACGTATCCCGATCCTGAGCTTCGACTCGCCCGTTCGGACGGCGTTCAGCACGAGCAGCGTGACGTCGTACCGCGCCGGCCTCCCCGCCGCCAGCGTGTCGGCCCCGAGGGGGACGGTCGTCAGCGGCGCCGTCCCGATGGGCGTCTTCTCGTAGTAGATGAAGGGGTCCGCGAGCAGCTTGACCTGTCGGCTGACGAGCACGTCCTCGAGCGGGAACGGCGCGTCGGGCGGATCGAGCGGCTCGAACACGATCTCTGCGTGATTGATCACCGCGTTGAGCAGCGGGATACCCTGAAGGTCGTCGGGGATATCGAGCTCGAGGTAGAACCGGCTGGCGGGCAGGCCCCCGATACGCAGGGCAAGACCGGTCGGCGGCTGAGGCGGGTCGTGGATGAACGTCCCCGACGTCGGAGCGTTCGTCAGGTTCACCGGCACCTCGCGCCCCTCGAGCAGCGCCTCGTAGCGAAACGTGATCGAACGAACGTTGAGGTGTGTCTCGGGCCCCTCCACGAGGATGGCGAATCCGGGCTCGCCGTCATCGGCGCGCCAGGCCTTGAACAGAGAGTCCTCATCGACGTCGAGCGTGAAGACGACGCTGTCGGCGACCGCCGTCATCTCCGAAGACGCCAGCTGGACGCCGAGGTCCCCTCCAGGAGTGGTCCAGGGCTCGCCCGCCCTCGCCTGGCTCCAGGTCGCCGAGTCCTGCTCGAATCCGCGCGTCAACGACACCATCCGGACCGTGACGGGGAACGTGGTGAACCGCGAGTCCACCGTGTCGATCGCCATCCGGATCCGGACGCTGTCGTAGCTCTGTGCGGGGAGCGTGTCGGCGAAGGTGCGCACGGTATCGGGAACGTCGAACGCCGCGAGGATGCGGGCGGACAGATCGGCGGTATTCGCGACCAGCCGGAACGTCGACTGGCTGGGCAGGACGAACCCGGTGTAGGTCGTGTCCCGCCACCCGGGCAGCTCGCTCGCCAGCAGGGTCACATCGCGGGTCTCCGCGCTCGCCCCCGGCGCCTGATCGGCATCGAGAGCCAGCGGCTCCTCGATACACGCCGACAGAACGGCGACGCTGGCCAGGGCCGCGACGATGAAGACCGGCGCCGAAAGGCGCGGCGACCCGGTCATTCCGGGTCACCCCCTCCCGCCGATCCCGCGAGGCGGAACGCGTGCGGCAGAAGCTCGCTCAGACGCCACGACTTCGGCTCGCCCCGTTCGGGCGCGCTGATGACCTCGAGGTCGGGCGCGAACTCGGAAAGCGCCTGTCGGCACATCCCGCAAGGCGACGCGGCCCTGGTCCCTGTCGACGCCACGGCTACGCGACGGAAGCTCGTCGCGCCCTCCGAAACGGCGCGCCCGATCGCGACGCGCTCGGCGCAGATCCCGACCGGGTAGGACGAGTTCTCGACGTTGCACCCGACGAACACCCGGCCGTCGTCGGCCTCCAGCGCCGCCCCGACCCGGAACCCCGAGTACGGCGCGTAGGCGCGCTCCATCGCGGCCCTCGCGGCCGCGATCAGCTCGTCATCTATTTCCGACATCGGCCTCGCTTGTCGCCATCGGGACGCCCCCGCGCAGGTATATGCGCGGCAGACGCCCACCCAACCCCGTCAGCACTTCGTACTCGATCGTTCCGCTGCGCGCCGCCAGATCCGCCAGCTCCGCGACCCCCTCTCCGTCCTGCCCGACGAGCGTCGCGACATCTCCGGGTTCGACACGCGGTACCCGCGAAACGTCTACCACCGTGACATCCATACACACCCGTCCGCGTACCGGTGCGGCCCCGCCCCGGACCAGCACGGTCCCGGTGTTCCCGCTCGACCAGGGCAACCCGTCCGCGTACCCCACCGCGAGCGTGGCGAGCCGCGCGCCGGATTCGGCCACGTACGTCGCCCCGTAGCTGACCGTCGAACCGGGGGGCAGGTCTCGGACCTCGAGCACTCTCGCACGAACCGCGACGACGGGCTCCGGGTCGGGGAACGTGCCCGAGAAGGAACCGCGACCCCCGCCGTACAGGTAGAGACCCGGTCGCACGAGATCCAGATGATACTGCGGATCCGACCGGATCGCATCGCTGTTCGCCGCGAGGCGCGGGATCGGTACCTCGTCACCCACCCCGAGTGCGGCCAGAACCGCCTCGAATCGCGAAAGCTGCGCGCGCGTCGACCCGGCATCGCTGGCCGCCGAGTGAAAATGCGTATAGATGGATGCGACGCGCCCCGCGGAGGTCAGCTCGCGGACCCGCGGTCCCCACGCATCGACGCGACCGGGGTCGAGCCCGGCGCGCCCCATCCCGGTGTCGATCTCGATGTGGAGGGGGACCTCGAGGGCGGAGAGCTCGGCGAGACCGGCGGGCCCGATCACGGCGGCGTCGAGCCCGTGCTCCTCGAGGGCCGCCGACTCGGTGCGCGGGCTCGGCGAGAACACGACGACGCGGCGGCCGATCCCGGCGCGGCGGAGCTCGGCGCCCTCGGCCGCGCTGGCCACGCCGAAGGCCCACGGGTCGATCGCCTCGAGCGCGCGGGCCACGGCCACGGCGCCGAGCCCGTACCCATCCGCCTTCACCATGGGGAGGAGACCGGCGGGCGCGACGCGATCCTCGATCCGCCGGGCGTTCCGGACGAGCGCGTCGAGGTCGACCTCGACCCACGCACGCCATCGTTCCCTGATGTCTGGGGTCACGTTCGGGCCAGCCCGTTTGGCGAGAGTCTCCGCTGGAGTTGCCAGCCTACCCCGCGTACGTTGCCCGCGCCATGACGCCCCCCGACACCGCCGACCCCGTTCCGCACCACTCCTCCCGAGTGCGCGACACCGACGCCACGCTCGGTCGAGCGCTCGCGCTCGTCCGCTTCCTGCGAGAGCGGTGTCCGTGGGACGCGGAGCAGACACCGACCAGCCTCAGGCCCTATCTGCTCGAAGAAGCGCACGAGACGGCCGATGCGATCCAGACGGGGGACGACGAAGGATTGCGGATGGAACTCGGCGACCTGCTCCTGAACGTCGCCTTCCAGCTCGTCCTCGCCGAAGAGCGGGGGTCGTTCGACGGTCAAGACGTGGTCGAGGGGCTCGAGCGGAAGATGATCGCGCGTCACCCGCACGTGTACGGCGACGCGGACGCGCCTCCCGATTGGGAGGCGATGAAGGCCGCCGAGCGGGCGGAGGACGGGGCGACGAGCGAGGACCCGTTCGACGGGGTGTCCGCGGGGCTGGACCCGCTGAGCCGCGCCGCCCGCATCCAGGAGCGGATGGCGGGGATCGGGTTCGACTGGGACAGCCTCGAGGGGCCGCTCGACAAGGTCCGTGAGGAGACGGACGAGCTCGCGGCGGTCGCCGACACCTCCGCGAAGCGCCGGATCGGCGAGGCTGCCGCCGATGTCGAGGAGGAGATCGGGGACCTGCTGTTCGCGGTGGTCAACGCCGCCCGGCTGGCCGGCGCCCACCCGGCGAACGCGCTCGCGAGCGCCAACGAGAAGTTCGAGTCGCGCTGCCGGGCGATGATCGCGCTCGCAAAGCGCCGCGGCGTGGACTGGCGCACCGCCGGGCTCGAGGCCCTGGATCGGCTGTGGGACGAGGTCAAGGCCGCGGGGACTACGGAGGATCCGACGGCGTAGCCGGCGGGTCGGCCAGCTCGTACATGTTCGCGACGGCGAGCCCCTCGGGCAGGGTCACGGTGACGAGGATCCGGCGGTATCCCGGGCCCTCGAAGGCGTCGAGGGCGGGCCAGCGGCCGGGGAGCGCCGCACTCTCGAACACCTCGAGCGGGACGGCCGACGCCTCGGGGTCCCAGACCATGCCCGGGAAGCCACGCGTCGCCGGCACGCCGTCCGGGTAGAGCTTCCCGGCGACCCGGGCCTCCCGCCACTGCCCGAGGAGGTCCGCGACGTGGTGGTGGTTCGCTTCGCCGGGTCGCAGGGACCCGTACGACGCCAGCCGCTCATCGGGGCGGTCGAGCAGCTGGTCCACGAGCCGGTCCACGATCGGCTCGAGGAACTCGCGGATCGAGCGCGTGCTCCCCGGCTCGTCCGCTTCGGACAGGAGCCGGTCGAGATCGGCGAGCGCCCGTCCGCCGTCCCGCGCCCGCTCGTCGGGCGGATCGGCGGCCGCCAGCACCTGTTCGAGCCCCCGCAACAGCCCCTCGACGCGTCCCGACTCACCCTCCGGCAGGGCCCGGGCGGCATTGATGTCCTGCAGGGCGCCCTCGAGAATCTCGCGGCTCGGCGGGGCCGTCTCGGTGCCCGTGCGCGAACCGCCGTCGGTCGGGCTCACGATCCGGCGCCCGGACCCTCGAGGAAGGCCGCGATCGCCGCGAACGTCGGCTCGGGGCTCTCCACCCAGGGGAAGTGGCCGGCCGCCGGGACCTCGACGAGAGACGCCGACGGGAGAGAGTCCGCCAGCTCGCGGACCATCTCGAGGGGGATCGGGTCGTCCACCCCGTGGACGAGCAGGATCGGCACGTCCAGCTCGGGGAGCTGCGCCCAGAAGTCGAGACCGGCGATCGGCGTCATCAGGAGCGAGGTCACCAGCTGGCCCTGCACCGTCGTGCGCTCGAGCAGGCGGGGCCGGAACGTCGAGTCGGCCACCGCGGGGTCGGAGAACGTCCCCCGGAACACGTGGAAGAAGAACTGGTTGCGCGCGCGACGGTCGCCCTGCCGGAACGCGGCGGTCCGCGAGATCGAGTCCATCGCGGCAACGTCCTCCGGGAGCCGCTTTCCGGCCTGCCGCTCGGCCGTCAGCTCGGCGAAGCGCTGCCCGGGCTCGACGGGACTCACGAGGATCAGCCCCTCGACCCGTCCCGGCCACCGCATGGCGTAGAGCAGCGCGGGGATCGTCCCCCACGAGTGGGCGAGGAGCGTGACCCGGGCCGTCCCGGCGACCCTCTCGCGGATGGCGTCGATGTCGTCGAGGAACCGCGTCATGTTGACCGCCGCCGAGTCGAGCGGTGTGATCGACGAACCGAGACCGCGCTGGTCGTAGAGGATCAGGCGGTGCGACTCGCCCAGCGGCGCCAGACCGGGCATCAGGTACGTATGGTCGAGACCCGGTCCGCCGTGCACCGCGATGATGGGGCGCCCCGATCCGATCGACTGGTACCAGATCTCGGCGACATCGACCGCGATCGTGCCCGCGCTGGAAGGTGGGCCGGTTTGCCGCGTCGACGCGTCGCACCCGACGACACACGTGGCGAGCGCGGTCAAGACGAGAACGCGCCCCGGCGCGCCCGACAGGCGGTGAAGCCCCGACCCGCCGGCCAGGCTCACTCCCACCGGGCCTCGTCTCCGACCGAGACAGGGCCACCCTCGACGACCATCCCGTACGCTCCCGCCCGCCACCCCGACGCCAGCGCGTCGCGCAGCCCCTCCGCGGCCTCCTCCATCCGGTCGCACGGCATCGTCTCGCCCCTGATCCGGATCCGCGCCGACCCCACGCGGACTACCCGGCCGGCCGACTCCTCGAGGTCCAGACCCCGCAGGAGGAGATTCCCGCGACGGGCCGATGGGTCCACCGATCGCCCCACCTCGGCCGTGGCGCGCTCCCAGGCATCGGCGTCGACGAGCGTCACCTGTCGGTATCCGCCGCGGTCGGCGTTGCCCTCGATCCCCACCCCCTCCACCAGCGTGGCGGAGGCGACGGGCCGCATCGGCTCGAGCCGACCCGGCTTGATCCAGATCGCCTCGAGCCTGCCGGTCGGGCCGCTCAGCTGGAGATCTCGAGCGACGAGAAGTGGAGATTGAGGCCGTGGTTGACCCGGAGACCCACGACCCCATCGACGCGTACGCCGTCCGTCGACCCGCGATAGACCTCCTCGCCGTTTACGGAGAACGCCATCTCCCCTCCCCCGACCTCGACGCGCAGCACGTTCCTCGCGGTCACCGCTTCGTCGCCGCGCTCCTCCCAGGTCACGACCGACTCCGCCGGCGTCCATCCCATGATGTTCGAGGTCGAGCCACCGTCGCGGCGCTTCACGAGCGCGCTGCCATCGCGCCGGATGAGGAAGTACGTGTAGACCTGCTCATCTCCGTCGAGGCCGTCTCCGCCGATGAAGATGCCGAACGCCTCGTTCCGGCTTCCGGGGTCGAAGAGGAACACCTCCGACTCGACGACGAACTCGCCGCTCGCGGTGTTGTCGGGATGGTAGAAGATGCCGCTCGGCCCGGTCGTGATGTGCCAGCCGGGCGGCATGTCCACGAACTGGAGGTCGCCGCCTCCGTGCCCTCCGCGATCGGTGAGGACGACCCAGCCCTCGGGTGGTCCGGACGGTTCGTCCTGTGCCTCGACGACGGGGGCCAGCGTGGCGAGCGCGAAACCGGCGGCGAGCGCGGGGAGGGCGAAGGCTCGGGTGGTTGCGGACACGGTACGTCTCCTTGTCTGGGCTCCGGCGCGTCGCCGGACTGCGGGATGATGCGATGATACGCGAGTCTGACGAAGCGAGCGAGCCGAATCGTGCCCCCTCGCGGCGGCCTCGCGCACCAGCGCGGCACCTGCAAAGACCCCGCGCCTCGCGTCGTCCAAGGGACGTACGCGCCGCCATGGCCGCCGGGCGATCCGCCGGCGGTGGCCGCCCGAAACCGCGACGCCACGGAGAGTCCCGCATGTACCGAGAGACAAGACCCGCGATCCTGGCGGTGGTCGTGATCGGCACGCTGGCCGCGCCCGCGTCGGGTCTTCAGACGGGGCCCGGCGAGACGCCCGCCATCATGAACGAGCGCGAGGAGATCCGTCTCGCCCTGTCCGCCGCCCCCCCGCACGTCCACGCGAACGCGACCGTGCTCGTCCTCGGACGCGACGGCTTTCGCGTGGCGCGCGAGGGCGCGAACGGCTTCACATGCCTCGTCGAACGCGCCGCGGACCCGGCCGTACGGGCGCCGCAGTGTCTCGACGCCGTGGCCACCGAGTATGTTTTGCCGGTCAAGCTGGAAGAGGCGCGGTTGCGGATCTCCGGCGCGAGCGAGGAGACGATCGACTCCCGCATCGCGGGCGGGTTCGCGGACGGACGGTTTCGCGCGCCGCCCCGACCCGCGTTCAACTACATGATGTCGGCGGGCCAGTATCTGGGAGCCGACGCCGGACAGTGGAATCCGCACGTGATGGTCTACACGCCCTACCTGACGAATCGCGAGCTGGGCGGCGATCCCCGGAAGCCGGAGTTCCCGTATGTGGCCTTCGACGAGGGCGAGCCGCTGGCCCTGACCGTGATCGTCACCACGACCTTCGTCGACCCCGCGACGGTGGACCCCGGTCGGTGAGCGACCCGTCGGCGCGGGAGACGACGGACGACCTCGTCCAGCGGTCGATGGAGGGAGACGACCACGCCTTCCGACGGCTGGTCGAGCTACACGAGGCCCGCGTGTACGGGCTCGCCGTTCGCCTTCTGGGAGACCCCGTCAAGGCGGAAGAAGCGGCGCAGGAGGCATTCGTCCGACTCTACAGGTCGCTCGACAGGCTGCGCGGAGACGCGAAGCTGAGCACCTGGCTCCACCGCGTCACCGTCAACCTGTGTCGGGACGAGCAGAGACGGCAGAAACGCGCGGAGCGACTCACCGACCTCGACGCCGCCGGCCCGAGGCTGGTGGTGATCGAGCCCGGAGCACAGGAAGCGCTCGAGGCATCCGAAATGAACGACCGCGTACGAGCGGCACTCGAAGAGTTACCCGACGAACAGAGGGAAGCGATCGTGCTTCGCTATCTGAGCGAGCTGAG
>JAWWCR010000090.1:0-18324 GCA_033720355.1 Gemmatimonadota bacterium | reverse complement strand
GTTCCTCGAGAACTACTGGATCAAGAACAGGGACTCGATCGACGAGGGGCTGAACGGCGAGATCAACGGCTGGGTCATCCCCGCCGGGCAGCGGCGCCACGCCGACGCGGTAGACGCGGTCAACGAGCTGATGCGACAGGGCCTCGAGATCCACACGGCCGACCGCGACTTCGAGGTGGGCGGCGTCCAGGTGAGAGAGGGCGACTACATCGCCCGCGGCGACCAGCCGTTCAGAACGCTCGGCGAAATGTACTTCTCGCTCCAGCAGTTTTCGCTCGACAACCCGCGGCCGTACGACGACACCGGCTGGACCTTCCAGCTCATGCGGAACATCGACCTCCACGAGGTGAAGGACGCCGCTCTGTTCGAACAGGACATGACCATGCTCACGTCGCCGGCAATGTACGCGGGTGGCGTCAGCGGCGACGGACCGCACCTCGTCGTCGACCACACGACCGACAACAACCTCATGGCGTTCCGGTTCGCCCACCCGGACGTCTTCATGCTCGCCGCCGAGGCGGACTTCCGGATGGACGGCCACGACTTCCGCGCCGGGGCGTTCATCATCCCGAACGCCGACCGGGCGACGATCGCGCCGTCGCTCGAGGAGTACGGTCTCACGGCCCGGGCGACCGACGACCAGCCCGACGTCCTCACGCACGAGCTCGACGTGCCGCGGATCGGTTACCTGCACTCGTGGCGCCGCACGCAGGACGAGGGGTGGGTCCGCGCTGCGCTCGACACGTACGGGGTCCCCTACGACTACTTCGCCGACAAGCTCGTGGCCGAGGGGGGACTGCGTGACCGGTACGACGTGATCATCTACCCGCACGTCGGCGGCGATGCGCAGTCGCACCTCGACGGGGTCGAGATGGAGGGGACGCTACCGCTCCCGTACCGGCAGTCCGAGGAGACGCCCAACTTCGGCTACATGGACGAGTCCGACGACATCCGCGGGGGGATGGGACTCGAGGGTCTTCTCGAGTTGAAGGCGTTCGTCGAGGCCGGAGGCACGCTGATCGTCGAGGGATCGACGGCGTCGATCTTCCCCGAGTTCAACCTCACGCCGGGTCTCTCGGTCCAGGATCCCGAGGGCCTCGTCGCGCCCGGCTCGATCCACCGCGGCATGATCGCGGATCCGACGAGCCCGATCGCCTACGGCTACACGGGCGACCAGCTGCCGGTCTACTTCAAGAACGATCTCGTCCTGTCTGCGGGCGGCGGCGGGTTCGGCGCGTTCGCGCGGTTCTTCGGCGGCGCGAGCTCGTGGCAGAACACGACCCCGATGGCAAGCCGGCCCGAGCTCTCCGCGTACGAGCCGTCGCAGGGCGAGGACGAGGAAGGCGAGGAGCAGATCACCGAGGAAGAGGAGATGCGCCAGATGGCGCGCTCGTTCGGGCTCGGTGGGGACGACGATGACGACGGGCCACGGGTCATCGTGAGCTTCCCGCGGCAGGCCGATCAGATCCTGCTCTCGGGCACGCTCGGCGGCGGCGAGGCCCTCGCCGGCCGCGCCCAGGTCGTCGATTCGCCGATCGGCGACGGCCACGTGGTCTCCTTCGCCATACGCCCGTTCTGGCGGTGGCAAACACAGGGCACGTTCTTCCTGGGCTTTAACGCGATCCTCAATTGGAACGATCTCGATGCGACCGGTCGGATCCCGGAGGAGGTCGCGACCGACGAGGAGGACGCGGGGTCGGGCAGCGGGAGCCGCTGACCCGGAGGGAACCGTCGTTGGGGTCGGGTCCCCGGACGAACGCGGTCCGGGGCCCGACCCGAGCGACGATCAGAGTGTTACGGGAGGCGCGTCGCTGTTCCAGATGTTGCGGGACAGGCTCCAGGTGTCGTCCGGATTTCGCTCCCAGATCATGAGGATCTTCCCCATGTCGGCAGCGCCGGTGCCGTCCTTCGCTGTCATTTCCATCGCGTAGGCGCCGCGTACATACCCGATGTCACCGCTGACCTTGATCTCGAGTGGCGTGATCTGGGCCGCCGTCCGATAGTGGCCGAGAATCGTCTCGTGCCAGGCCTTCACGTCGGCACGGCCGTGCCGCAGGGGCTCGTGGGGGGGCAGGGTGACGGGTTCCTTCGTGAAGACCGACATGATTCGTCGGACATCACCGTCCGTGAGGGCCTCCGCCAGCGTGCGTACACCGGCGGAGATCGCAGCTCGATCGTTGCTCATGCGCATCTCCCGCGGAGGGGGGACGACGACTGCCGCTCGCCGTCCCGGGACTCGTGAAGCGGTTGGCCAGCAAAGGGTTCCGCACGCCCACGCGCATGAAGCGTGCGAGACGCGGCGAAACGTGGCGAAACGCGCGGCCGGCAAGGAAAAGAGCCGCCGGTCCTGGCCTCATGAGACCCCGATCCCTGCGCAAAAGTTTGGCGTCCTCGGAAACTTTCTGCACACCCCGTCATCGGCGGGAATCCGTCAGAGCCTGCACCGCGGCGCGAATCGGGGGGAGCCACGACAACCGTTGCTTCACGCCGGCCGCAACGTCAGCTTCCCACGGCTCTCGCGCTCTACGCGTCCGCATTCTGCTCGAAGATCGCCCGTTGATCGATCGGAACGACTTCCCTTCCCCATACAGCGCCCTCGCCCGACTCGCGGTCGCCATGCTGGCGCTTCTCGCGGTGTCGACGACGGATGGCGCCGCCCAGATCGCGAAGTTTCCGCCGCCACAGGGCGCCACGACCCACACCGTGATCCCGGGCGAGCGGTACGACAACGACGGTTTCGAGCGCTGGCTGCTGGGGGCCGGGTACCGGGATATCTGGACGCTGCCAATCGAGATCCCGGTGCTCGATCTCGACACCGCGAAGGGCGGTCTCACGATCCTCGAGACCGGAGGGTTCGGGCAGTCGTTCACGCTCGAGATGCGCGGCGCGGACGGGCTCGAGTACGCGGTGCGGTCGCTCGACAAGGACCCCACGCGGCGTCTCGCCCCCGAGCTGCAGGGGACGGTCGTCGCCGCGATCGTCCAGGACCAGATCGCGGGATTCCTGCCGACGGCCGGTCTCGTCGTGGACGGGCTGCTCGAGCCCACGGGGCTGCTCTACGTGACCCACGAGCTCGTCGTGGTCCCCGACGACCCGCGTCTCGGTGACCTGCGTGCCGACTACGCCGGTCTCGTCGGTCTTCTCACGGATCGGCCCCAGGAGGGCCCCGACAACACGCCCGGCTTCGCCGGATCCCGGCAGATCTCGAACACCGGCAACTTTCTCGAGCGGCTCGAGGAGGGGGCGTGCAACCGGGCCAACGCGCGCGAGTACCTGAAGGCGCGCCTCATGGACATGTTGATCGGTGACCGCGATCGGCACCCCGGGCAGTGGACCTGGGCGCGGTTCCCCGACGGCGACGACTGCTTCGTGTGGCGGCCGATCCCCGAGGACCGGGACCAGGCGTTCATCAAGAACGACGGCTTCGTGATGACCATGTACCGGCTCGCCGTGCCGCAGGCGGTCGAGTTCGGTCCCGACTACCCGAGCCTGCTCGGGCTCACGTGGAACGGGTGGGAGCTCGACCGCCAGATCCTCGTTGAGCTCGATGAGCCGGAGTGGGTCGAGGTGGCCGAGGAGATCCGGGACGAGCTCACGGACGAGGTGATCGACGCTGCGGTGCGCCGGCTGCCGCCCGACCACTACGACCTCGTCGGCGAGTTTCTCGAGACCTCGCTCAAGTCGCGTCGAGACCGCCTGGTTCCCGAGGCCGTCGACTACTTCCGGATGATCTCGCACCGCGCCGAGATCAAGGCCACGGACCGCGATGAGATCGCCGTCTTCGAGCACCACGAGAACGGCGACCTGACGGTGACCATCCAGTACGCCGAGGGGCCGAGGAGCGACGCGCCCTACTTCCGCCGCACGTTCCGCCGCGCGGACACCGACGAGGTTCGGCTCTTTCTCCAGGGGGGTGACGACGAGGCCCGCGTGACCGGCGCTCGCGGACACGTGATCGTCCGCATCGTCGGCGGAGGCGGGGACGACCGGTTCGCGAACGACGGCGCGTCGCCGAGCCGACGGACCCGATTCTACGACGACCGGGGGGACAACGAGTTCGAGGGGCCCGGGGCGGTCGACGAGAGATCCTTCGAGCGCCCGCCCTCGACGAACCTCGTGCACCGCTACGCGCTCGACTGGGGGACCTACTGGCGGATCTTCCCCGAGCTCGGCTACTCGCCCGACCACGGGTTGCAGCTCGGCTTTCTCGGCCAGATCGATACGTACGGGTTCCGCAAGGTTCCGTGGGACCGGCGGCACGAGATCTTCTTCCAGATCTCCACCGTCGGCCCCGAGATCGACGGGTACTGGAACGCCCGGTATCGGGAGGCCGTCGGACGCGGTGACGCGCTGATCCGCACCAGCTACGCCGGTGGCAACATCCTCCGCTTCTACGGGTTCGGCAACGAGACGGAGATCATCGACGACGAGCTCGTCGACGACGACTTCTACAAGGTGCGCCAGCGCGAGATCGTCGTCTCCCCCGCGCTCGAGTGGTCGTGGGGTCGCTGGGGCTCGCGCACCGGCGAAGAGGAGCCGAGACCCGACTTCAGACCCGAGATGCGGGCGGGCTTCGCGCCCGTCGTGAAGCACGCGAGCTCGCCTCTCGAGTCGAACGAGGACCGCTTCATCGCGACGCTCGACCCGCCGCCGCTCGGCGTCGGCGAGTTCGGCCAGATGGGAGCCGAGGGGTGGTTCGAGCTCGATACCCGTGACCAGCCGGGCTACCCCCGCGGCGGGGTTCGAGTCCGCACTTCCGGTACCCTCTGGGCCCCTGCCTGGGATGTGGAGGACACCTTCGGGAAGGTCCGGTGGACCGCCTCGACCTACCTGACCCCTGGCTCATCCCCGCGCGTGCCCACTCTCGCCATGCGTTTCGGGGGAGAGAAGATCTGGGGCGCCTACCCGTTCCACGAAGCCGCTTTCATCGGCGGGTCGCGCAACGTGAAAGGGTATCACCGACAGCGGTATGCCGGGGACGCCTCGCTGTACGGGAACGCCGAGCTACGGCTCCCCATCTCCCAGTTCATGTTTCTCTTCCCGACCGAGTTCGGGGTTCACGGAGTCGCCGATGTCGGACGCGTCTTCTACGACGGCGATCCGGACGATGCCGACACGTGGCACGCCGGCTTCGGGGGAGGTGTGTGGCTCGCCCTGTTCAACCGGACCCGAACGATCAGCGCGACCTTCATGGGTGGCGAGATCTTCGGTTTCTACCTGCAGACCGGGTTCGCCTTCTAGCAAGGCTACGTGGGCGGCAGGGTCCAGTACTTCGTGCCGGCGTCCTTCGCCTTCGAGATCTTCAGGTTGCGGAACTGCGCCGCGAGCACGCAGCGACCCGTCAGCCGACGCAGCGTGTCGATCAGCGCCTTGCCGTCGTCCTCCGACTCGAGACCCACGAGATACTCGAGCGTCGCGGTCCCGTCCTCCTCCTCCGTCGACGACGCGAGGGTCGCCTTCTCGGTATTCCGCTCGATAACCTCCGTGATCACCTCGGCGCAGTCGTCGGGAGTGTCGGT
Source organism: Gemmatimonadota bacterium (assembly GCA_033720355.1). Classification (GTDB taxonomy): domain Bacteria; phylum Gemmatimonadota; class Gemmatimonadetes; order Palauibacterales; family Palauibacteraceae; genus Palauibacter. The sequence goes on along the minus strand of JAWWCR010000090.1, from coordinate 12,805 downwards.
CACGACCACCAGCAGACCCGAGTACTCCTTGGCGGCCTTCCCGGCGCTCTCGATGCGCTCGCGCAGCCGTTCCCGGCGCTCGGCGATCTCCTCGAGCGACTGAGGGGTGAGCGAGGAGAGAACCTCGGGTCCGATGGTCAGGTCTCCCATCCCCGCTCCGGGTGTGTGCCCCACCCCGGCGAGGACATCGCCGATCGCGAGACGCGGTGTCCGACGGCCCTGGTCGGCGTAGATGTTTCCGATCTGGAAGTGCCACATCACGAGGACGAGGTAGTTGAAGAAGATCGTCGAGACGGCGGCGATCCCCAGCGCCTGCACACCGGCCGCCAGCGCCGTCCCGATCGCCAGGAATATGTAGACGGCATCCTTGGTATCCTTGAGCGTGTTCCGGAAGCGGACGGCGGCGACGATACCGGCGAGGCTGAACGCGAGCGCGATGCTGTCCTGGACGACGATGACGAGCGCCGTGACCGCGATCGGGAGGATCACGACCGTGTGGACCAGCGACTCGTCGTAGCCTCTGCGTTGCCGGGTGATCATGTAGATCCACACGACGGGGAAGAGGAGGATGAGACAGCCGATGACCGCGAACAACGTGAACTGCATCGATTCGACCGGACCGCGCATCGTGTCGGGGCCGGCTGCCTGCGGAACGCTGCCCCCGATCCCGCGTCCCGCCAGCTCGGTCAACCGACCCGCGGAGAAGGCCTCGACCACGGGAGGATAGAGCGTCGCGAGGCCCCAGACGACCAGTCCCATCACGATGTAGTAAACCGTCAGCTTGACCAGCGCGCGAACGAACCCCTGCTGCTCGATCATATGGTCTCCGGAGACAGGCGCTGCCTCTGGATGCTACAGGGGGCGAGCCCCGGTGCGCGACCCGGCGCCGGGGATCGATGCCCGTGGACGCCCGATGCGGGCCCCGAGGCCCACCCCGGCGAGCGCCAGCACGATCCACCACGGCGACGGCACCGGCACGGCCGCCGCACCCGCAAACGTCGCGACGGCGACAGGGGTCGCCAGCGCCACGATCGTCGTCGCGAGAGCCGCGAGGGCCGGACGCGCCACGGCCAGCCGGCCGGCGACCAGACCGCCGACGACGAACGACGACAGCTCGAGCAGAGCGGCCGCGAGGGCAAACGCGCCTCCATCGAGCCGGGAGAGAGCGCCGAGCACGGGCGGCCGGTTGACCGCGACGACCCAGAGGAGGATCGCGCCGAAACCCGCCAGGACGGCGACGAGGGTCTCGAGAACGGGAGAGGCGTGGAGCCGCTGGAGGGCGAGAGCGGATGCCGACCGTGCGACCTGCGAGCGGAACCAGCGACGCGCACCGGCGGGGCGGCCGGCGCGCTGCCGGGCCGCGAATTCCTCGAGGAGGTCGCCGAGCACGTCGTCTCTTCGGTCGGGCGGGAGAAGCACCCGAAACAGCGCCGCCGCGATAGCCGGTGCGCGCGGGCCGTCCGCGCGGTCGGTCACCTCGCGCCCCACGCCAACCGCGTGTCGGCGAGCATGGCCTCGAGCGCGCCCACGGAGCGCTCGATCGCCTCGACGCCCGCGGCCTCGATCGAGAAGTACCGCTTCGCTCGACCGCCGCGCGTCGGGGTCGGGTCGCCGAGCTCGGAGCTGATCAGCCTCTTCTCCTCCAGCCTGTAGAGCGTCGTGTACACCGCCCCCATGGCGATCGAACGGCCGGTGCGCTCCTCGACCTCGCGGAACACCGCGGCGCCGTAGGCACGATCGCCGAGCCGCACGAGCGCGGCGAGGATCAGGATCTCGAACTCTCCCAGCGAATCTCGCTTGCCCACGTTTTCCCTACATTGTATAAGTAACCGTCCCGGTTTTCCCTACAATCTCGAACATACAGGATGCGGACCCGTGATCAACATCGAACGCGCCAGGTCGCCGTACTCGAGAGGACTCGCGACGGCTCGCCCCGCACGGGTGTCGGCCGTCGTCGTGGCGGCGGGCCTGCTCGCCGCGGCGGCACCGCTCGGCGCGCAGGACGCGCCCGTCGTCACCCCGGGCGACCCGGTCCTCCGGCCGGATCGCCTCCGCCCCTTCGAGGCGGAGTACGATCAGCTCGGGTTCACCTTCCTCGCGCGGCTGGTGCGAGTGACCGCACCCGAGCCGACGATCGACTTTCTCATGATCATGGAGGGACCCAACGGCATCGGTGTGGACCACGTCGGACATCGGGCGAGCGACCTGTCGTTCGCGTACCGCCGCTTCGGGTTCAGCGCGTTCGGACCCGAGCACATCGACGCCCGCGTGATCGACGGAATCCTCCGGCTGGGCCGTCTGCCCCTGGAGGCCGACGGCCGTACCGCGGTGATCGACGAGGAGTTTCCGCTCGCGGGACCGGCGGTCGACGGTACGTTCGCGTACTGGCTCACCGCCGCGCTACCGCTCGAGGAGGGCTACCGTTGGCGCTGGCCCACGTGGCAACCCGCGTCGGACGGAGTCGTCTTCCGCGAGTCGGCGCCGTTCGAGGTCGCCGGCCGCGAGACGGTCGAGCTACGAAGCGGCGAGATCCTTGATGCCTGGGTCGTAGAGGCCGTGGGCGAGGGGTCGACGGCGCGGATGTGGGTGAGCGAGGAGCCCCCCTACCTCCTTCGTCAGGATGTAGCGCCGGCGGGGGGCGAACCCCAGACGGTGATCGAGCTGCGTCGGCTGCCCGGGCGGCGCTGACTGGCCGGCGGGCGACGACGGCCCGCCGGGGCGGTGGCACCGGCTCAGTCGGGAAGCGCGAACGCGATCACGTAATCGCCCGTCTCGAGCCCCCACTTCCCGTGGCCGCCCGCGGCGATCACCACGTACTGCCGGCCGTCGCCACCCAGGTACGTCATCGGCGTCGACATCGCCGCGCGGGGGAGCCGCGACCGCCATAGCACCTCACCGCTCTCGACATCGTAGGCGCGGATCATCTGATCCGGCGTGCCCGCCATGAAGAGCAGACCCGAGGCCGTGACGATCGGTCCGCCGGCGCTCGGCAGCCCCGTCTCGGTTTCGCCGAGCGGCACTTCCCACGCCACCCGGCCGGTCGAGAGGTCGAGCGCGGTGAGCACGCCGAACGGGGGCGGGGTGCACGGGATGCCGCCGAGCGCCCATGTCCGACGCAGCATCGCGTACGGGGCGCCGCGCTGCCGTCCGATCTCGCCGTCATCGCCGGTCTCGCGCATCTGCGTCGCGGAGTCCTGCACCGCCCCGGCGTCGATCAGCCGCACCAGCGTGCCGAACCGGGTCGTCGGGATGAGCAGCAACCCGCGGCCGCGGTCGAACGCCGCGCTCCCCCAGTTCGTCCCGGCGCCATTCCCCGGGTACATCAGCGAGCCCTCGAACGACGCGGGAGTGAAGATGCCGTCGTACCGGAAGCCGGCCGCGAGCCGTGCGCACTCGGCGACGTGCTCGGCGGTCGGTCCCCAGGGGTTGGCGGGGTCGACGCCCTCGTCGCCGATGAGCGGCGCCGGAGCGAGCGGGAACGGCTGGGTCGGCCACGCTTCCTCGCCGGGGATGCGCGAGGCCGGTGCGGGCCGCTCCTCCACCCCGAACACGGGCTCGCCGGTCTCGCGGTCGAGCACGAACAGGTATCCGGTCTTGGTCGGCTGGACGACGACGTGGTGTGGCGACCCGTCCTGCTCGAGCGTGGCCAGAGTCGGCTGCGCCGCGATGTCGTAGTCGAACAGATCGTGGTGGACAGTCTGGAACCCCCAGACCCGCTCACCCGTCTCGGCGTCGAGCGCCACGACCGAGTTGGCCCACCGGTCTGCACCGGGCCGCAGTCCCCCGAAGAAGTCGGGGCTCGCACTCCCCGTTGGGACGAACACCAGACCCCGGGCCTCGTCCGTCGAGATCGTCGTCCAGGCGTTCGCGGCGCCGACCCGGCCGGGGACGCGGTCCTCGAGCGGCGCCCACTCCCACGCGAGCTCGCCCGTGCGGGCGTCGAAGGCCCGAACCGCGCCATCCCCCGTGTCGACGTTCCAGTTGTCCCCCATGGAGGGGCCGACGACGACGCGGCCCCGGACGACGGCGGGGGCGGACGTGAACTGGTAGTCGCCGGATTGCTCGAGACCGGCGAGACGCCACGCGTGAACCTCTCCGTCGTCACCGAAGCCCGCGCACCGTTCGCCCGTCGAGGCGTCGAGCGCGACGAGACGCCCGTCGATCGTGCCGTAGAAGATCCGCGCCACGCAGGTCGCGTCAGACGCCGCGGTGGGATCGCGCCACGGCGTCACGCCGCGGGCCGTCACTTCGGAGTACGTCCACTCCCGGCGCACCTCCGATGACGTGCGCCACACCGGCTGTCCCGTGACCGGGTCGAGCGCGATGACCTCGCCGAACCCGGTCGGCAGGTACAGACGCCCCTCGAAGTGGACCGGCGTCGCCTCGAAGGTGAGGTCGTGCGCATCGCGCGCGTCCTGACCGAGCTCGCCGGTGCGGAAGGTCCAGGCGATCTCGAGCCCCGCGACGTTGTCCGGCGTCAGCTCGGCAAGCGCGGAATAGCGCGTGCCGCCGGCGTCGGCGCCGTAGCGTGGCCAGTCCGACCGCGGCGCGTCCTGTCGGCGGCCGAGCGCCAGATCCACGGTCGCCAGCACGAGCACCGCCGTCGCCAGCCCGACGGCAATCGCCCTGGCTTTCCCTCGCGAGTCTCTCCCGATCATGCGCATCTCGTACCTCTCCGCTCTCGGCGGCTGTCTGTCGCAGCCTGACCGCCGGCCGGGCCGGCCGGATCTCCGCGACATCCTACGCGGTCGGGCACCGGCTTCACCCGCCGGCGCGGGATGAGCGGGATGTCGGCGGGATGAACGGGTCCGACGAGGCTTTTTCGCGACCCGTCGACGGGTTTACGATTCGTACATGGCCATCCGGACCCACCCGCGGGGCGTCTCGTGACCGACCCCGGCCCCGCCGTCGAGACCCGTTCGGGCATCACCGCGCTTCTGCGGGAGTCCCGGGCGTTCATCGCGTTCGTCGTCGCGATCTTCCTCGCGCAGGGACTCCTCCTCACCGGGTACAAGTTCTTCGAGCAGGCAGCCGGCGGGGGCGCGTCTCTCACGGAGCAGTTCGTCAACGAGATGTCGAGCCCGCTCGTCTCGCTCCTCCTCTTCCCCATCATCTACTGGCTGTGCAGGCGCTTTCCGCTCGAACCCGGCGTGTGGTGGAAGGCGGTCGCGGCGCACGCGGCCGCACTGCCCGCCGTGTCGGCCGCGCACACCCTGGGGATCTGGGCGGCGCGCCGCGTCCTCTATCCGGTGTTCGGCGTGGACGCCGTGTACGGGAACCTGCCGGTGCGGCTCGCGCAGGAGTTCTTCGCCGACGCCTGGTCGTACCTCATCATCATCACCGCGCTCTACGGGTTCTTCTACTACCGCGACACGAAACGCCGGCAGCTCGACACGGCGCGTCTCCAGACCGAGCTCGGACGGGCGCGGCTGCGCGATCTCCGCGCGCGTCTCCAGCCGCACTTCCTGTTCAACACGCTCAACGCGATCTCGGCGCACCTGCGCGACGATCCCGCCGGGGCCGAGCGGATGATCGAGCAGCTGAGCGCCCTGCTCCGACGATCACTCGCGGCCTCGGGCGCACAGGAGACCTCGATCGCGGAGGAGGTCGACACGCTCGCCCTGTACGCCGGCATCATGCGCGAACGCCTCGGCGACCGCGTGCGCGTCGAGATCGATGTGGAGCCCGGCGCCGAGACCGGTTCGATCCCCACGCTCATCCTCCAGCCGCTGGTCGAAAACGCGATCGAGCACGGGCTCGGGGGTCTCGCGCGCGGCGGAACCGTCTCGGTGCGTGTTCGCCGCGAGTCCGGCAGACTGGTGGTCGAGGTCGAGGACGACGGGGTCGGGCTGGGGACGGAGCCATCCGCGGCGCTGGGCTCGGGGTTCGGACTCACCTCCACGGTCGAGCGGCTGCGTGCGCTCTACGGCGACGCGGGTCGGGTCGAGCTCGAGCCTCGCGATCCCGGAACACTCGTTCGCCTGACGATCCCGTGGAGGCGGACCGAGGTGCCGGAAGCGCCGCGCGTCGCCCGTGCGCGCGCGGTCTCGTGAGCGGGCGCCGCCGCTGGCCGTGAGCGCATCCTCGCGGCCGCGGGCAGTCGTGATCGACGACGAGCCCCCCGCCCGCAAGAAGGTGAGGTCGCTGCTCGCCGACGACGGCCGGGTCGACGTCGTGGGAGAGGCGGAGGACGGCATCTCCGCGGTGACCCTGATCGAGAGCGAGCGGCCCGATCTCGCGTTTCTCGACGTCCAGATGCCCGAGCTCGACGGGTTCGGGGTGCTCGAGGCGCTCGAGCCGCCTCTTCCCCGCATCGTCTTCGTCACCGCGCACGACGACTTCGCGGTGAAGGCGTTCGAGGCGGCGGCGGTGGATTACCTGCTCAAACCGGTCGAGCGCGAGCGGTTTCGGGTGGCGCTCGATCGCGCGCTCGCCACGGCCGACGATGGACTGGCCGCCGTGCGAGAGCACGTGGCCGCGCACCGACCGCTCACGCGGCTCCTCGTCCGCCGGGCGAACCGCATGCTCCTCGTCGCCATCGAGTCGGTCGACTGGCTCGAGGCGGCGCGCAACTACGTGCGCGTCCACACGGGCGGCGACGCGCATCTGGTGCGGTCGTCCCTCACCGAGCTCGAGACGCGACTGGACCCCGAGGTGTTCGTGCGGGTTCACAGATCGGCGATCGTGAACCTCGACGCGGTCGACCGGTTCGAGCCGCTGTCGCACGGTGACTGGCGCGTTGTCCTCAGGGGGGGCGGCGAGCTCCGTCTGAGCCGACGCTATCGCGAGCGGCTGGAGTCGCTGCTCGGCGCCTGACCCTCGGTGGGGAAGCCCATCTCGTCGAGCGCCCGAAGCGCCGGCGCCCGGTGCCAGGGCCCATCCGCCGCGACCCGATACCACCGCGCCGCCTCGCTCTCGCGACCCGCCTGCCGAAGCAGCTCGGCACGAAGGAACATCGGGTGGTGATCTGCCAGTCGTCGGTCGAAGTACGAGCCCGTGGGAAGCGCGAGCCAGCCCTGTCTCCGGTGCCAGTAGCTCGCCTTCAGAAGGGCCTCGAGACCGGTCTCGGCGTCCCCGGCCCGTGCCGCGCCAACCGCGTCGAGCTCGTGGACGAGATCCATCGCGAAGCGGACGAGCTCGGCGTCGGTCGAGACGAAGCCCGCGAGCGCTTCGCGAGCGGCCGCGAACCCCGGAGCGTCGTCGGCGCGGAGTGCGAGACGCGCCAGCAGGTAGTGACGGCCGGCCTCCTCCCCGGTGCCCGGTGGCGGCTCCACGGCGGCGAGGCGCTCGCGCGCCGTGGCGAGCGCGGGGCCAGGATCGCGGTCCGGGTGCAGAGCGACCCACGCCATATCCTGAGGGTGGAGACGGCCGAGCCCCGCGGCGACGCTGGTCAGCGCCGAGTCGGCGCTCTCGAAGCGTCCGAGTCCGGCATCGAGCCGTGCGAGTCGGCGCGTTCCGACGATGCGGCTCGTGTCTGTGATCATCCGCGTGGTGTAGTCGGCCAGCAGCGCGCGGGCGCCCTCGGGGTTGTGACGGGCCACCCCCCCGAGGAGCTGGGCGAACGACTGGGCGAGGATCGGTGCGGGGATCGTCGACTCCGCCGCCCGGTAGACACGATACGATTCGTAGACCTGCGTGGAGTCCCGGCGCACGAGCCCATCCATGAGGCGAAGCACGGCCGGCCACAGCGGGTCGACACCGAGCGAGTCGAGCCCCCTGGCCCACCCGAGGAGGGCGACCGTGTCCGCCTGGATCCCCCCGATGTGCGCCATGTGGAAGTAGAGGGGCGCCATCCCGGGGTCGAGCGCAAACGCCCGTTCGTACGCGGGCCGGGCTTCCTCCACCGACTGGCCCAGGTACTCGCCGCTATGAGCCAGTTCCTCGGCGTATCGAAACCACCCGCCGAGGTCCTCGGGGTACCGCTCGACGAAGGCCGCGTATTCGGGGATCGCCTCGGAGTAGCGGCCGTCCACCGCGGCGGCCGCCGCCGAGACCCTGAGACGGCCGCGTGGCCCGAGCCGATCCTGGTGACGGACGGCGCGTGCGTAGTGCGCCTCCGCCTCGGGCACGAGCTCGAACCAGACGGCCGCGTGCCCCGCCCACAGCGACGCGAGCGCGAACGTCGAGTCCATCGCTGCCGCGCGGGCGAGCGGCTCATACGAGTCCGCGCGCCCCATGCCCGCGCGGTGGGCCCTGAGCCCGTCGAGATACAGACGGAGCGCCTCGTTCGACCGGGTCGTCAGCTCGTCGAGGGGGACCAGCCCGGCGTCGTCGGCCAGCACGCCACCGGTGACCAGGTCGAGCGCGAGTCGGTCGACGATGTCGAGGATCCCGTCCACGGCCCCCTCGACCGACGCATCGACCGGCGCCTGTCCGTCCACCGAATGGACGGAGGCGTTCGCCAGGAGCCGCGGGCCCGCCATCACGATCGTCCCCTGGAGGGCCCGTCCGGCCCCGAGCCCGGCGGCGATCTGCCGCACCTCCTCGGCGGACCGTCGGTCGTCCGCCGCGCCGACGGCGGCCAGGGTGGTGTGCGGGTCGATGACCCTGAGCCCGCTCACCCCGTCGAGCTTCGTGCTCAGCAGGTCGATCATGCCCTCGCGCAGGTACTCGAGCTCGGCCGAGGCGCCCGCCTCGACGACGAAGGGGAGGATGACGAGGGCCTGTGGGTCCACGTCGACCGTCCGAAAGGCCGGGGCCCTGGGGATCCACCACCACGCCGCGACAGCGAACAGGGCAGTGGCCGCTGCGAGGGCGGCGAGCCGGACCACGCGCGGCGCCGTCGTCGGGTCTCCCTCGGAGCCCGGGGCGGGATCGGCTCGCGGCGTCTCGGGCGCGACGCCGCCGGACGTCAGACGAAACGCCCATGACAGGGCGAGCGCCAGCGGGAACCCGATGATGGCGCAGATCACGAGGATGGTCAGGATGGCGTCGGGAAGCCCGAGACGCGGGAGGACCAGCTCGGCCCCCTCGAGAACGGCGAACGCGATCGCGATGTAGGCCGCGGCGGCCCGCACGACCCGACGACGCTTCAGATCTTCCCAGAGGCTCTTCTGGCTCACTTCGGCCACTCCTGCCGGGCGAGGTGCGAGCACTGGCCGGACCCGGCAAGCTCCGCGAGGCCCCGGGGACGAGCAAGCCCGCCCGGCGGCGGGTGGCGGACACGCCGCCCGGAGGCGAGCCTTTGTCGGGACGGTCGGGGTCCCGGTCGCGGGGGCGCCGTCGTCGAACTCCCTTCGTCACGAGGCGCCATGACGGAATCGTCGGAGAGGACAGACCGTGCAGCGGACCTGCTGAAGCTCGCCGTGTGCTGCGGGCTCATCGCGGGCGTCGCCCAGCTCGCGGCGCTCGCCGCCCGCAAGCTGGTCGAGGGCGGCTTCCTCTACGTGCCCGTCGTGATCCTCGCGCTGGCCCCGCTGGTGACGGCAGCGGTGTTCGTCCTCATCGCGTTCGGCATCGTGTGTCTCCGACCCATCTCGCGTGGCCTGTTCGGGACGCCGCTGGCGCTCGGGGCGTTCGCCGCGCTCGGCGTCCTCGGGACGCTGTACCCGTTCGGGCAGATCCATCGGGTGGCCCTGCTCGTCCTGGCGGGCGGCGTCGGCGTGCAGGTCGGGCGGATGGCGTCGACGCGACGACCCGGGGTCCGCCGATTCGTCGACCGTACGCTCCCGTGGCTCGGCGGCGCGTACGCGATCGCGCTGGCGATCGTGTTCGGGGCGGGCCTGATGCGCGAGCGGAACGCCGCCCAGGCGCTCGGCGAGCCGGACCCGTCGGCACCGAACGTCCTCCTCATCATCCTCGACACGGTGCGAGCCGCGAACACGAGCACCTACGGCTACGAACGCGAGACGACGCCGAATCTGACGCGGATCGCGGAAGGAGGCGTCCGGTTCGAGCACGCGTTCTCGACGTCGCCGTGGACGCTGCCCGCGCACGGCTCGCTGTTCACGGGTCGGTATCCGCACGACCTCGAGGCGGACTGGGAGGTCCCCCTCGGCGACACCTACCCCACGATCGCCGAGATCCTCGGGGAGGCGGGCTACCACACCTGCGCCGCCTCGGCGAACCACGACTACGCGACGGCGGAGGTCGGACTCGCCCGGGGCTTCGTCCGCTTCGACGACCATTCGCTCGCGCTCGGCGAGGTCCTGAAGGGGACGCCGCTCACGCTCGCGGTGACGCGCAGCCGGTTTCTGCGCCGTCTCCTCCTCGGCGAGGACATCTTCGGCCGGCGACGCGCGCCCGCGATCACCGACGGGGCGCTCGAGTGCTTCGATGAGGCCGGAGACCGACCCGCGTTCGTGTTTCTCAACTACTACGAGGCGCACCGTCCCTATCGTCCGCCGCCACCCTTCCGCGGGCGGTTCGTCCCCGAGGGCGAGGGTCTCGACCCGCGCATCGTCCGGAACGCGACCCCGGGTGACCACGAGCTGGTCGAGAAGACCGTTTGGGCGGTGAACGCCTACGACGGCGCCATCGCGTATCTCGATGACCGGATCGGTGCGTTGATGGACTCGCTCGAAGCCCGCGGGCACCTCGACGACACGCTCGTGCTGATCACCTCCGATCACGGCGAGGAGTTCGGCGAGCACCGCGTGTTCGACCACGGCAACACGCTCTACCGGCAGGCGCTCGAGGTGCCGCTCGTCGTAACGTGGCCGGGCCGGGTGCCGTCCGGCGAGGTGGTCGCCCCACCCGTCTCGCTCGTGTCGATCCCCGCGACGATCCTGGATCTGGTCGGACAGCCCGCCGCCCCATCCTTCGAGGGGACCTCGCTCGCGCCGCTGTGGCGGGACCCCGGAGACTCGGCCGCACCGATCGATCCGGTGCTCTCCGAGGTGCGCCGCGTCGTGCGGCAGCCCGAGTGGTATCCGGCCAGCGCGGGGAACCTCACGTCGCTCGTGTTCGAGGGATCCCACTACATCCTGAACCTCGACACCGGCACCGAGGAGCTGTTCGATCTGGCCGGCGATCCGGAGGAGACGGAGGATCTGAGCGCCACGGAACCGGGCCGGGCCGTCATCGGGCGAGCCCGACCGATGGCCGAGGCCCTCTCACGAGGACGTTGACCGGGACGCCTCTCTCTCTTATAAGTACGTTTCGTACTGGTTGGTTTCGTACTTATTCCACCCGTCGAACGAGGAGGCGACCTCAGTGCCGTCATCCCGACGTCCCGACATCGAGTCGTTTCTGCCGCTCAAGCCGGCGATCCTGCACATCCTGCTGGCGCTGCACGGCTCCGCGCGGCACGGCTACGGGATCATCCAGCGAGTCGAGACGCAGTCGGGCGGCAGCGTGTCGCTGCCGACGGGGGCGTTCTATCGACACCTCGCGTGGCTGCTCGAGCACGGTTTGCTCGAGGAGTCGCCCGATCGGCCGCCCGACGCCGACCCACGCCGCGGGTCCTACTACCGGCTGACGGCGCTCGGCGAGCGTGTCCTGGCCGCCGAGGGTGGTCGGCTCCAGGACGTCCTCTCGGTGATCGAGGAGACGGGCGTGCTCCCCGGGGAACGGACCGCGTGACCTCCGCGGCCGACCGCGTCCTGCGGGGTCTCCTCCTCGCCTACCCGCGCGACTTCCGCGAGCGGTTCGGCGACGAGATGCGGTTCGCCGCGCTCGCGCGTCTGGCCACGGTGCGAAGTCTGGGCGCGGCGGCGACGATCCGGTTCTGGGCCGGAGCCGTCTGGGATGCGTTGTCGCAGGGACTCGCCGAGCGCGTCGCCGCGTCGCGCGGTCGGGTACGGTACGCCAGCCCGGGCCCCTTTTCCGGAGGAGCGGAGAACGCGATGGGCAAGCTGTTGCAGGACGTCAGGTACGCGTGGCGCTCGATCGCGAGGTCCCCGGCGGGGACGCTCATCTGCGTCCTCACGCTCGGTGTCGGGATCGGCGCCACCACGGCCATCTTCACGGTCGTCGACTCGGTGATCCTCGAACCGCTGCCCTACCCCGACTCGGACCGGCTCGTGTCGATCCACCGAAGCGTCACGGCGAGCGATCGCGAGTCGTCGGCGCCGCTCGATCTGGCCGACTGGGAGCGCGACGTGGCGGCCTTCCAGGAGATCGGCGGGTTCTCCGAGACGAGCGCGAGCTTCGAGCTCGATGGCGGGGTCGAGCAGATCCAGGGCGGTCGCATGAGCGCGGGCATGTTCCCCACGCTGGGCGTACCCCCGCTGCACGGACGCTGGTTCGTCGCGGAGGAGGACGTGATCGGCGGTCCGGACGCGGTCATCCTCTCGCACGCCATGTGGCGAGACCGCTACGGCGCCGACACCGGCCTCGTCGGGCGGCCGATCGAGATCGATGACCGACCGCGAACGGTGGTCGGCGTGATGCCCCCGGGGTTCTCGTTCCCGACGCCGGAAGCCGAGTACTGGATACCGCTCAGGGGCGACGAGGCGCTGCGGCTCGCGGGGGTCGAGGCGCCGGGGCGGGGGCTCGGGTTCATCGGGGTGGTCGCGCGTCTCGCACCGGGTGAGACGCACGAGTCGGCCCTCGCCGAGCTCCAGCGCGTCACGGCTGCGATCGATGCCGCCGAGCCGCAGGCCGAGACGCGAGGCGTGACGTTCCTCCCCCTGCACACCGATGTGGTCGGGGACGTGCGGCTCGCGTTGTTCACCTTCCTGGGCGCCGTCGCGATCGTCCTGCTCGTGAGCTGCGCCAACGTGGCGAACCTGTCGCTCGTGCGCGCGGCTTCGCGCGAGACCGAGATGGCCGTGCGGTCGGCGCTCGGGGCCGGACGCGGCCGGATCATCCGTCTCGTCCTCACCGAGAGCGCGCTCGTCGGTCTCGCCGGTGGTCTGGTCGG
>JAWWCR010000089.1:0-18440 GCA_033720355.1 Gemmatimonadota bacterium | reverse complement strand
TGACGGCGCTCGGGGCCACCACGTCTCGGGCTTCGCGCACGCTCGTCGTGGGGGCCGGCGAGCCGTTCGAAACGGTACAGGCGGCGCTCGATGCCGCCGGCCCGGGCGACACGGTCGTCGTGAGCGCCGGGATCTACGCCGAGCGACCGGTCGTGCGTGCCCCCGTGGTGCTGCGCGGCCTGCCCGGAGCCGTGCTCGACGGCCGGGGTCGCGGGACCGTCCTCACCGTGACGGCGCCCGCGCACGTGTCCGGTCTCACGATCCGCGGGTCGGGCCGCGACCTGTCGCGTGAGGACTCCGGCGTGATGGTCGTCGAGGCCGACGACGTCGTGATCGAGGATCTGGCGCTGGAGGACGTCCTCTTCGGCGTCTACCTGAAGCAGAGTCGACGCCCTGTCGTCCGCCGGAACCGGGTGACCGGCAAGCCGCTCCCGGTGGGCGAGCGGGGCGACGGCATCAGGCTCTGGTACTGCCAGGGCGGCGAGGTGTCGGACAACACGCTCGAGCGGGTCCGTGATCTGGTCATCTGGTTCTCATCGAACCTCGAGGTGAGCCGGAACGTCGTGCGCGACAGCCGCTACGGCGTCCACTACATGTACAGCGACCACAACCGGTTCGAGGAGAACGAGTTCCGGAACAACCACGTGGGCGCGTTCATCATGTATTCCTCCGACATCTCGTTTCGCGGGAATCTCTTCCTCGAAGCGTACGGCCCGACGGGTGTAGGTCTCGGTCTGAAGGACGCCGACGACATTCGGGCGACGGAGAACTCCTTCATCGGGAACGGGGTGGGGATCTCTCTCGACAACTCTCCGGCATCGGTCGGCGTCGTGAACGAGTTCCGGGCGAATCTGCTCGCGCACAACGACCTCGGCGTGTCGCTGCTCCCGTCGGTTCACTCGAACGACTTTCGCGATAACGCGTTCGTCGAGAACACGACGCCCGTCGCGGTGACCGGGGGTGGCGACGCCCTCGCGAACACGTGGGAGGGCAACCACTGGAGCGAGTACGCCGGCTTCGACGAGAACGGCGATGGTATCGGCGACACGGCGTTTCGTCACGACCGCGTCGCCGACGCGCTGTTCGCGCGTCGACCCGAGCTCAGGTGGCTCACGCTCAGCCCGGCCGCCGGCACGCTCGACCTGCTCGGACGTCTCTTCCCGCTTCTCGAGCCCGAGCCGATCGTGATCGACCCTGCACCCCGGATCCGGACCGCGGGGACTTCGGTCTCCGCACCGTCGGGCGGCCCGGTCTGGGGAGCCGCAGCGATCGCGCTTGCCGCGCTCGGCGTCGGGTGCGCCGCGGCGGTGATGTTCGCCGGACGCAGACGGCGGTGGGCCGCATGATCCGCGCGGTCGGTCTCCGAAAGGAGTTCGGCCCCCGAGCCGTGCTCGACGACCTCGATCTCACGGTCGCGCGGGGCGAGCGCGTCGCCCTGCTCGGTCTGAACGGAGCGGGGAAGACCACCCTCTTCCGCTGTCTGCTCGGTCTCGTGCGTTACGAGGGGACGCTTGAAGTCGATGGTCTCGAGGTGGCCCGACGGGGTCGCGACGTGCGAGACCGCATCGGGTACGTCCCGCAGCGTCCGCCGCACTTCCCGGGGTCGCTGGCAGAGCTGGTGGGGTTCTTCTCGAGCCTGCGGGGGCTCGACGTCGCCGCGGTGGCGCGACGCATGGACGCGCTGGGCCTCTCGCTGGCCGAGCACGCCGACAAGCCGGTGAAGGCCCTGTCGGGCGGGATGCTACAGAAGACGCTGCTGGCGCTCGCGACGGCCGCGCCCCTTCCCGTCCTCCTCTTCGACGAGCCGACCGCGAACCTCGATCCCCGTGCGCGCCGCGACTTCGTGGCTTCCCTTCGAGACATACCCGAGGGCACGACGGTACTTCTGTCGTCACACCGGCTCGACGACATCCGGGCCGTGGCCGACCGGCTCCTCCTCCTCCGTGGGGGGCGGATCGTCTTCGACGGCGACTTCGACGAGCTCGAGCGCTCGGCCGACCTCGAGCTTCGCGACCTGCGACGCGAGGGTCCGACCCTCGAGGGGCTGCTCGAGCGGGTCCCCGCGCGCGAAGAGGCGGCGCCATGACCGGAGCGGCGCGGTTGCGTCTGTTCCTGCGTCGCGAGCTGCGAGACGCCGTTCGCGGCAGGTGGTTCATCGCCTATTCGGCGGTGTTCCTCGTCGGAGGGGCCGTCCTCATCGGTCTCGGGGCGCGCGACACGATGCTGGTGGGCTACCGCGGGTACGCCCGGGCGCTCACCGGACTCGTCCACTTCGGCGCGCTTTTCGTCCCTCTTCTCGCCCTCTTCCCGGCCGCCGCGGCGCTCGCCGAAGAGCGCGAGAGCGGAACCCTCGAGTACCTTCTGGCCCAGCCGGTCACCCGCGGCGAGGTGTTTCTCGGGAAGTGGACGGGGGTCGCGGTGGCCGTCACGGCGTCGATCTCGGCCGGGTACCTCGTCGCCGGTGGGCTCGCCGTCGCCCGGGGGGTCGGGATCGACTTCGTGCTGGCCTCGTATGCCTTCCTGGTCCTGCTCGCGCTCGCCTTCGTGTCCATCGGGCTCGGTCTGTCGGCTGTCGCCGAGACCCGCGGTCGGGCGGTGACGATCGGGCTCGTGGGCTGGCTCGCCTTCCTCGCGCTCGGGTCGCTCGGGGCCGTCACAGCGATGGTCCGGTGGGGAGCGCCCGCCGGTCTCCTCGTCGGCTGGACGTTCGTCAACCCCGTCGAGGCGTTCAGGCTCGGGATGGTGGCGCTGATCGATCCCGAGCTGGGGCTCCTCGGGCCGGTCGGCGTCGCGATCGCCTCCCGCTCGGGCCCCGCCGGGGTCCTCGCCGGAGCGGCCGCCTCGCTGCTGATCTGGATCGCCGTGCCGCTCGCGCTCGGCTCGACCGGGGTCGTCGCGCGGCGAGACGGCGCCTGAGATGCTCGCTTCCCCGCTGGATCGACGTGCCGACCGGCGCGTAGAATCAAGGATGGACCGAACGCTGACGATCTATTGACCGGAGCCGCAGTCCGATGCTTTCCCGAGACGATCTGCTCGACCTCTACCGCCAGCACGCCGGAGACCTCCTCCTCAGCGTATACATCGATGCCGACCAGCACGACCCCGGCGAACGGGATGCGTGGCGGGTTCGCCTGAAGCAGGGGATCGCCGCCGAGCGCCGAAAAGTCGAGGAGAGGGCCGACCGGAGTGAGCTCGCCGCCTTCGAGGCGGCCGAGAAGCGCATCCGCGCGGCGCTCGGCCTCGACGACACCGGCTTTCTGGGGGGCGCGGGGTGGGTCGGCTTCGCCGGCCCGGACGGTCTCGTCCACGAGGAGCGGCTGCCCGTCCGGGTGCCCGATCTCGTGCGCTGGGAGAACGGGCTGCGTATCGCCCCCTACCTGCGCGCGCTCCGCCAGCGGCGACCAGTCCTGGTGGCCACGGTCGACCAGCGGCGCGCGACCATCCACCGATACCTGGAGGGCTCGCTCGAGCTCGTGAGGACTCTGCACGCCGATACGGAGGTCGGCGACCTCACCGACATCGGTACGGCGAAGCGCGCCACCGACCACTCGGGGGTGCGCGGCAAGACCGGCACCGACGCGGCGCACAGGATCCTCGAGGTCGCCGCCGAACGGCTGGTCGACAGGCTGATCTCCGAGATCGAGGAGCTGGATGACGACTCGCTGCTCGTGATCGGCGGGACTCCCGAGCGGGTGGCGGCCCTCGAGCGGTCCCTGCCCGGCCCGTGGCGGGATCGGACGACCGCACGCCCGGAGCTTCACTTCGGCCTCGGCGAGGCGGAGGTGATCGCGGTGACGGACGGGGCGGCCTCCGAGCTCACCGAGCGTCTCCACGGCGAGCTGCTCGACGGCGTCGTGGGGCAGGCCGCGGCCGCCGGCAACGGGCGTGTCGGACGCGAGGGGACGGAAGCGGCACTGGAGGCGAGACGGGTCCGGACGCTTCTGGTCTCGCTGGGTTTGACCGAACGGGACCCCGACTACGCCGATCGGCTCATCGGGACGGCGTTCGGGACCAACGGCGCCGACGCGCTGGTGCTGACCCGCGAGCCCGGCGAGCGTCTCGACCGCGAAGGCGACGGCGTCGCGGCGGCCCTGCACTATTGATCGCGAGATCGCATCCGAAGGGAGAGTCCCGGGGCCGCCGTGGCGCGACCCCGGGATCCACCTCGCCGGCGCCGGTCGGCACCGGCGGGAGGGTTACTTCGTCTTCTTGTGTGGCCGGGCGAACTGCCAGGTGACTCTCCCGACCTCCTGCCGGTCGTACACCTGTCGGATCGCCACGGCGTTCCCGCCGAAGTCGACCTTCTTTCGGCCCTGTTTCGCCCCGGGCACGTGGAACGCCGCCCGGTGCCGCGCGGCCTTGCTCAGGTTGATTCCACACAGCGGGACGCGGGGCAGGCTCGGCACCTTGAGCCTCGCGACCCGCCGCTCGCGGTCGACCTCGAACCCCCACCTCTCGCGATCCCGGATCTGACCCGCCACGGCGAGATCCAGCTCGAGGTAGAGCTGCGCGCCCTGCGGAAGGCGCTGGATGATCTCCAGATCGAAGCGGCGGCTGTCATCGGGTGCGCCCGCGATCAGGAACGGCAGCTCTACCGGGTCGGCCGCCGGGTCGGGCAGCGTGTCGACGACGTTGAAGTTCCGCCACGTGACGTTGTTCTGATTCCGTATGAAGTCACGGAACGCGTTCCAGTCGAAGTTCGGCGGTCCCGGCGGCAGCGCAGGTGCCGGGTCCTGCGGGTGGTCGAGCAGCGCCACCATGCAGTAGTGACCCGTCGCCGGGATCGACGCCGAGGGCCACGTGAGCCCGTCGGTGACGACCAGCGTGTCTCCCTGCGGGCAGTCCACCGGCGGCGTGTCCCCGATGAGGTTCCACATGTCGGGCGTTACCAGCGTCGACACCTCGCTCCAGAAGACCTTGCAGCGTACACCGGTCGCGTCCGAGCTCCCACGGTTCCTGAGGCGGACGTACACGAAGTTGTCCTGTCCCGCCTCTACCTGTGAGCCGAGCGTCGAGGAGTTCTCGGTGCCGCTCCCCTCGCCGAACGCGGCGTTGGGGTCGGCGACCGCGCTCGGGCGCACGATCACGTCGGGGCTCGCGCTGATGCCGCCGGTCGCCGGGATCTCGCCCGTATCGGCCGGGTTGTCCCTCACGTAGATGTCCGGAACGAGCCCGAGAGTGGTCTGGACGATGCTCCTGAGGTCGGGCATCACCCCGATGGCGCCCGCCACGTTCGGCCCCTGGGGCGTCCCGGTCGCCGGGTCGGAGAGCAGCCCCCGCATCTGGAGCGGCGAGAGCCGCGTTCCCGAGGCGGACTCGTACATCCCCTGTAGCAGGATGGCCGCGCCGGAGATGATCGGGGATGCGCTGCTCGTCCCCGAGAAAGTGTCCGTGTAGGAGCGGTCGTCGTCTCCGCCCCCGTCATCCAGATCGCCGTATCCGCAGGTGACGACATCCTCGCCCCATGCGTAGCAGTCGACCCGGTTGCCGTAGTTGGAGAAGCCCGCGCGGTCATGCGTGTTGTCGGACTCGGCCGCTCCGACCAGCGTGGCGCCCGAGTCGCGGAAGTCCGCGTGTGTCCGATCGAGGATCCGCTCGCCGGCGGTGTTCGTGTACGCATCGAGATCGTTCGATCCGTTCCCGGCGGCTTCGACCACGATGATCCCGAGCGCGGACGCGAGCCTGATCGCGTCGAAGTCGGCGTCGTCCGTCTCGGTCGGCAGATAGAACCGCTGAACCTCGAGGAGGAGGACGTCGCCCGGATCCATCGTGGGGATCGCGGCGACGATCGCATCCGCGACGTGGAGCGCCGTGCTCGTCGCGGCCTCGAAGTGCGAAGTCACGCGTACGGAGCTGGTGCTCGGAGCGATCCCGACGACGCCGACCGTGTTGTCGTCTCCGATCATCTCGCCGAGCACGGCGGTGCCGTGGTTGCCGACGTATGTGCCGACGCCATCGCGGTTGTCACCGTAGATGATGGTGGGCGACTTGCTCGCGTAGTCCTCGTGAGCGAGGAACCAGCCCTGCTCGAGATCGACCACCCCGATACCGGCGCCCTCGCCGGCCGGCTGCGTCCAGGCCCACCGGGCGTCGATCCCGGCCGGCGCCGGGTCGAGGTATCCCTGGCTTGTCGCGTAGGGATCGTTCGCCGCGTTGACGGCCGGGTCCAGCGCGACGCGCTCGCGATAGGCGCGTCCCACCTCGGGAAGGCGGTTCAGCCGGTCGACCACGCTCTCCGACTCGTCGGGCCGGTGCCGCATGTCGACCCGCCAGTACGATGTGAGGCTCCGAAGCGGCGGGAGCTCCGAGCGGCTCGCCCGTTTCTCGAGCGCGAGGACCTCCTCGGGAGGCCGGCTCCGAACGACCGGTCGGGTCTCGGTGACGTGGGCGGCGTCGAGGACTTCGAGCAGTCCCCTGAGCTCGTAGCGCTTGGCCACGCTCTCGAGATCCTGATCGCCCTGGGGAACGATGTGCGGTGACAACCGGAGGATGATGAACCCGGAATGTTCCGGGCCATCCTGAAGGGGGAAGTCTCGGCCCCCTCCGTGTCCGTTGTAGCACCTGGGGGTGGATGCTGCGTCGTGGGACGGCATGGTGCCTCCTGCTGCGTGGGCCGCGTCCCGGGCGCCCAAAGGACGTGAGGCTGACGTGGACGCACGGACCGCGGTGTCGACTGCGCGCTGGCGCGCGCA
Source organism: Gemmatimonadota bacterium (assembly GCA_033720355.1). Classification (GTDB taxonomy): domain Bacteria; phylum Gemmatimonadota; class Gemmatimonadetes; order Palauibacterales; family Palauibacteraceae; genus Palauibacter. Next base: position 11,748 of record JAWWCR010000089.1, on the reverse strand, counting down.
AGTGCGTCACGCGGTCCGCAGCGGAGGAGATCGGTTGGAGCCGGGGTCCCGTGAATCGTGGGACACGGCCAGACTGCTCAGCACGAAAATCGAGGCCGCGCACCGCCTGACGAGCCTCTGAATCGCAACATGGGACAGTGTGGTCACGGGGGCCAGTCCCACTCGCTGACGGGACGTAACAATGCGGCCGACAATCACTTCGAGTCTTGCCGGCCGCCGGACGGTGAACCGGCCAACGACCACCGCGCGAGCGGCTCAGGCCGCGGGTCCGCCGCCCCGATACGTTGTGCGGAGGGGCGACACGATCGGAACCGACGGAGGTGCCCATGGACACCGGAGCACGGGCGGCGGCGCTCCACCGCCTCCATGAATCGGGCTGTTTCGTGATCCCGAACCCGTGGGATCTCGGCAGCGCGCGGGTGCTCGTCCAGCTCGGATTCGAGGCGCTCGCGACGACGAGCTCCGGCTTCGCCTGGTCGATCGGGAGGTCCGACGACGAAGGGCGGCTCGAGGACGCGCTCGCCCATTTCCGGCAGCTCTCGGCCGGTGTCGATGTCCCGGTCAGCGGAGACTTCCAGGACGGATTCGCCACCGACCCGGACAGGGTCGCGGAGAACGTCCGCCTCGCCATCGATACCGGGCTCGCCGGTCTGTCGATCGAGGACTCGATGCGCGAGGGCGTCGAGCCGCTGTACGACTTCGGTCTCGCGCTCGAGCGGGTGCAGGCGGCCGTGGAGGTCGTCAGGGAGTCGGAGACGCGACCGTTGCTGACCGCACGGACGGAGGGGTTCATCGTCGGCCGGCCCGACCTCGACGAGACGGTCCGCCGTCTCGCGGCCTTCGCCGAGGCCGGCGCCGATTGCCTCTACGCCCCCGGCATCAGGACCGACGAGGAGATCCGCACGGTGGTCGAGGCCGTCGCCCCGAAGCCCGTGAACGTCCTCGTCGGCGGCGACTTCACGACCGTCGACCGGCTCGCCGAGCTCGGCGTGCGCCGCATCAGCGTGGGGGGCGCGCTCGCCCGCGCCGCGTGGGGCGGTTTTCTCGCCGCGGCCGAGGACATCGCCGGCTCGGGCACCTTCACCCGGCTGAACGACGCGGCACCTTTCGGTCCGCTCGACGGGCGGTTCGGAGATAAGAGCTGAGCATGGTCGAGCGCAGGGATTTCCTGAGGACGGGCGGCGTCGTGGGCGGGATCGCCGCGCTTGGCGGACGACCGCTGGCCGGTGACGAACCGTGGGTCCTCACCGACACCCGGATGACCCCGGTACAGGAGGATCTCTACCAGGAGCTCCTCGGGATGCCGGTGGACGATACGCACACGCACCCGATGACGTTCGCCGACGATGCGCTCACCTCCGACGGCTTTCTCGAGAGGATGGCGCTCAGCTCGTTCCCGATGTCCCGGTACTTCCCGGATGGCGTGTACGGCCAGTGGCAGACCGGCGACGCCGACGCGCGGGCGCGGCTCGACGCCGAGCACGGGATCTCGCCGATCCGTGACGACGTGCTGCGCCACGCCCGCGAGACGATCTTCATCAAGGGCCTGGTGAAGGAGCTCGCGCGGTTCCTCGGTTCCGAGCCGACGCTCGACGCGGTGCTCGAGGCGCGGGCGGCGCGGACGCGCGCCGACTACGCCGGGTACGTGCGAGAGCTGTTCGGCGCCGCGAACGTCGAGAACGCGATGCTCGACATGGGCTATCGCGAGGGACTCGACCGCGCCGGCGTCGAGCGCTTCGAGGCCGCGATCGCGCCGACCCGGTCGTGGCGCATCCTGCGGGTCGACACGATCCAATCCGAGCTGTGGGCCGCGTCGGAAGATGAGGACCTCGGGTTCGACGAGCTCCTGTCGCGGTTCGACGCCCGGCTCGCCGACGGACTCGACGGGACCGGCAACCTCGGGGCCCGCTCGTACGGGATGAAGTCGTACCTGCTGCCGCGGCTCGGGCTGCTCAAGCCCGAATGGGACGCGGGACGGGCCGCCGCTTCGTGGAACGCCTTCCGCGAGCGCCGCGCCGCCGGCGCCCTCCCGCGACCCGACGGGGTCGACCGGGACGAGCACTGGCAGATCCAGAGCTCCGTCCTCCGCTTCCTCCACTCGCGGGCACTCGAGGCGTGTCTCGAACGCGACATGCCGATGCAGTTCCACGCCGGCGACGGCGAGGCGCCGCGCGGGATCATGCGCCACCAGGACCCCTTCCTCATGGAAGAGATGATCCGGCTGGAGCGCGGCGGGGTCATGCGGTACCCGAAGGTCATCCTCATCCACGCCGGGTACCCGCTCGGTGGACGCGCCTCGTGGATCTCGCACCTGTACGGCAACTGCTACTTCGAGCTGTCGCTCGTCACACCGCTCGTCCACCAGGGGCTCGTGCGGGTCTACCTCGAGGCCATGGAGTCGGTGCCGCTCACCAAGATCCTCTTCGGGACCGACGCCTACCACCTGCCCGAGTTCAACTGGCTCGGCGCGCTGTGGGGCCGCCGTTTCCTCGCCCGCGCGCTCGCCACGTACGTGGAGGGCGGGCTCCTCGGTCGCGATGAGGCGATCGAGGCGGCGCGCCGGATCCTCCACCAGAACAACCGCGACGTCTACGGGCTCTGACGGATCGGCCTTGTCTCCGCGGCCGACAAATAGTACGATAGTCGTAATATTACGACCGCCGAAGTAACAACCGTCCCGCGGGGAGCCGGTGATGTCTCCATCCACGAAGCCACAGCCGCTCACCCCCGTCGTCTTCCACGTCCTTCTCGCGCTCGGGGACGGGCCCCTCCACGGCTACGCGATCATGCGGCGGGTCGAGGAGGAATCGGGGATCGAGATGGGCCCGGGCACCGTGTACGGGTCGCTCGACCGGCTCCGCGAGATGGGGTGGGTGGAGGAGAACGAGGACGACTCGGGGGATCGCCGCCGTCGTCGCAGCTTCGAGATGACGCGGGAGGGCCGCGCGGGTCTCGAGCACGAGCTCGCGCGGATGAAGGGGCTGGCCGAGCTGGCGCGGCGCCGCGGCCTCGCGCCACGGGAAGCCCGGTGAGCGGCGCCGGCCGCCGTCTGGACCGCGTCGTCCCGACCCTCTATCGGTGGGCGCTTCGGCTGTATCCATCGGAGTTCCGGCGCGAGTACGGCGAGCTCATGCTCGAAGATGCGCGCGAGCTGCTCGACCGCGGGGGACCCGACGCCGGCTCGACGCCGCGGAGGGCCCGCCGGCTCTTCACCGACCTGATCCGGTCGCTCGGTCGCGAGTGGGCCCGCGCGCTCGGCGAGTCCGCTCTGGCCGGGCTCGCGAGCGGCGGGTTGGCGACCGACCGTCGCGCGGCGGTGCGAAGCCTGTCGCGACGGCCCCGGTTCACCCTCGGCGTGATGGGGCTTCTGGCCGTCGGCGTCGCCGCGTGCGTCGCGGTCGCCTCGGTGGTCAGCGCCTACGTGCTCCGACCGCTCCCGTACCCGGACGCCGACCGGATCGTGACCGTGTCGCCGGCCGTGCCCGTCATGGTGTCGGAGGTCGATGACCTGTTCGAGCTCGCCGTTTCGTGGGACCTGGACGTCTACACCCTGCTCGACGAGGGTGACCCCGAGATGGTCTACGGCGCATGGGTGTCGGACGGCTACCTCGAGCTGTACGGACTGCGGACGGCCCTCGGCCGCCGGTTCACGCCGGACGAGCGACGAGGAGCCGGAGGGGCGGTCGCGATCATCAGCCACGAGCTGTGGCAGACCCGGTACGGGGGCGACCCGGATGTCGTGGGCCGCCGGCTCGCCGCCTTCACATCCGACCGCCCCGACGACGCCGAGACGTTCACGATCGTGGGGGTGCTCGCGGCGGACACCTGGCACCACGACCGGTACATCGACTTCCTCACGCCGCTCTTCGACGACCGCATGGTCTACTCCGGGCGACTGCACCCCGGCGTCGACCCGGATGCCGCCGCCCGGCTCCTCGAGCAACGCGGCGTCGAGCGGATGACGAACGTTCCCGACGATCTGCATGTCGAGCTGATACCCCTCCAGGAGCGCTACACGGCGGCCCTCGTCCCCGTGCTGCGCGTGGGTGTCGCCACGGTCTTGCTCGCGCTCCTCATCGCGTGCGGCAACACCGCGGCGCTGCTGCTCGTACGGGCGGCCGGGCGCGATCGGGAGTTCACCGTGCGACGAGCCCTCGGCGCGGGACGGGGGCGGCTCGCGCGCCAGCTCCTCATCGAGGGGTTCGTCCTCGCGGGCGGCGCCGCCCTCATCGGGCTCGCGCTCGCCGCCGGCGCGCTGGCCGCGTTCCGCGCGCCGATCGAGACACACCTCGGGCGATCGGTGCCCGGCGGTCTGGCCGCGCTCATGGTCGACGGTCGGGCGCTGGCTCTCACTCTCGGGCTCGCGCTGGCGACGGGTCTCGCCTTCGGACTCACGCCGATGGCCGGCGCCATGCGCCGCGGGCGGTCGAACCCGCTCGCCGATGGGGGCCGCGGCAGCACGGGCGGACGCTCTCGCCGACGGGGTCTCGGGCTGATCGTCGCGGGCGGCGTGGCGCTCTCACTGACGCTGATCGTCCCCGCCACGCTCGCGCTGCGATCCGCGCGCCACGTCGCGGCCCTCGACCCCGGGTTCGAGGCGGCGGGCGTGTTTACCGGCGGTGTCCTCCTGCGGAGTGGGTCCTACCCCGAGGCCGGGGACCGCGCGGCCTTCTTCGAGCAACTGACCGACGAGCTGCGCGTGCTGCCCGGCGTCGAGGCCGTCGGGGCGAGCGTCTCGCTTCCCTTCGGGGGCCGTGTTCCGAGACCCGTCGAGGCCGAGGATCCCGGAGCGACGACCGGGGTCGGTCCCGCGGTCGTCGAGGCGCACCTTCTCTCGCACGACGAGGGCTTTCTCGAGACGATCGCCGTTCCGCTGCTGGCGGGCCGAAGCTTCGGTCCCGAGGACACGCCCGACGCCGAGCCGGTCGCGATGGTGAGCCGCGAGCTGGGAGAACGGCTGTGGCCGGGCGAAGATCCGCTCGACAGACGCCTTCGCATCGGCGGGAACGGGATGATGATGGCGATGGATGCCGGGGAAGACGACCAGCCGTGGCTGCGGGTCGTGGGCGTGGTCCCCGGCGTACGGATGGCCGTGGACGACACGACCCGACTCAATCTCCACCTGCCGCTGGCCCAGACCGGAAGCGCCTGGGCGAACGTCGCGCTCCGGCTGGCCCCCGGGGCCCCGCCGCCGATCGCCGAGGTCAAGCGGGCGATGCGCGCGCTCGACCCGACCCTGGCCCTGTCGGAGACCGGATTCCTCTGGGCCTCCGTGGTCGAGGCCGGCCGACCCGCGCGGTTCCTCGCCTCGCTCCTCGGGCTGTTCGCCGCGTTCGCGATCGCGGTCGCGCTCGTGGGTCTCTACGCGGTGCTGTCCTTCGCAGCCTCCGAGCGGACACGCGAGGTGGCGATCCGGATGGCGATCGGCGCCCGGTCAGGCGAGGTGGTCGGTCTGTTCATGCGTCGCGGGATGCTGCTGGTCGCCGGCGGCATCGTCCTGGGTCTCGGCGGCGCGGCCCTGCTGAGCCGCGGGATCGACGACCAGCTCCACGGTGCGTCGGCTGGCCCGCTCGTCTACACGTCGTGCGCCGCGGCCCTCGCCGCGGTCGCGGCCGTGGCCGCGTGGCTTCCGGCGCGTCGTGCGAGCCGCGGCGATCCGATGGAGACGCTTCGGGCCGATTGATCCGCCAGCCCGGCACCGCAGGGTCAGCCGAGGCCGAGACGGTCCAGCAGACCCGCGAACCTCGGGTGTGACCGTACCGGGTCGAAGAGCGGATCGACCGCGAGGAAGATCCGTGCGCCACGGTCCTCCTCGTGTCGTTCGAGCCAGTCGAGCGCCGGCTCGTATTCGCCCAGCCCGATGTGGATCGCCGCCAGCTCGGTCGGAGCTACGTAGACTCCGGCGTCGAGCCGGGCGCGCAGATCCGACAGTATCCGTCGAGCTTCGCTCTCGTCTCCCCCGACCGCGTGCGCGTGTCCGAGCAGACCCGACTTGAAGAACCCCACGCAGTCGGTGCCGCCGCTCGGCAGATCCGACTCGAACGCGCGGATCGCCTCCTCGTGGCGTCCCAGCTCGATGCAGGCGCGGCCGATGCCCCACTGCGCCATGAAGAAGCCGGGCTGGAGCGCGAGCGCTTCGCGATGACGGGCGATCGCCTCTTCGTAGCGGCCGAGCCAGAAGAGCTCGCTCCCGATGTGGACGATCGTCGTGACCGACAGCGGGTCTATGCGGTGGGCGCGCCGTAGCGCCGCCAGCGCCTCCTCGAGCCGTCCGGTCGCCGCCAGATAGGCCGAATACCACTGGTGCGCCCACAGATAGCCGGGGTTCGAGGCGAGTGCCCGCTGGAAGTCCCGCTCTGCGGCGGTCCAGTCGCGGTCGTTCCACATCCTGATCCACCCCATCGCCGTGTGGGCCTCGGCCAGGGTCGGGTCGAGCTCCAGCGCCCGGAGCGCCGCCTCTCGTCCGGCGCGAAAGCGCTCGCCCGGGGCCGATTCGCGCGGGGCGATAAAGGTGTCGGCGAGCCCCGCATGGGCCCGCGCGAACCCCGGGTCGGCCGCGATCGCCTTCCTGAAGTACTCGGCCGCCCGGGCGAGCCCGTTCTCGGTGCGACGGTTCGCGAAGAAACGTCCGCGGAGAAACAGCTCGTACGCTTCGAGGTCGTCGGTCGGCGAAGCGACGACAGCGACCCGTCCCGCCCCACTTCCGTCCGATCCGCCCGGGGGGGCGATGTGGAGCCGCAAAGACTCGACGATCGCCCGGCCTATGTCCTCCTGGAGCGCGAAGATGTCGTCGACGTTCCGCTCGAACGTCTCCGACCACTCCTGGTATCCGGTCTCCGTGCTCACCAGCAGGACGGTGACCCGGACGCGGCGATCCGAAAGCCGAACGCTGCCGTCGAGGACGTGCGCGACGCCGAGCCGGCGTCCGATGTCGCGGATGTCCGCGACACGCTCGCGAAACCGCGCGCTCGACGACCGGGCGATGACGCGGAGTCCCTCGACCTTCGAAAGAAGGCCGATAAGTTCGTCGGTCATTCCCTCGCTGAAGTACCGGCGGTCGCGGTCGGGGCTCAGATCGAGGAACGGCAACACGGCGAGAGTCGCCGGCTCCAGGGCCACCGACCCCGAATCATTCCGTGGCCGCGCAGGCCCCACCGGCGCGCTCGAGCCGACCGGGCGCCCGGTCGTCCCGACCCCCACCGGCTGCTGGTCCGCGGCCCTTCGGATCCGCGCCGGAAGCCCTTCCCCGCGCGCGATCGACTCCGCGCTCGATCGCTCGAGATCGCCCACCACCTCCGTGGCGGTCGCGTACCGCTCATCCCGATCCTTGCGTAGCAGACCGTAGACGACAGCGTCGAGCGCGGCGGGGACCCCGTCCCGGAGAGCCGACGGCGGCGCCGGGTCCCCGTGCAGAATCGTATACAGCATCGCCAGGTCGTGCCCTGTCCCGAACGGGAGTCGCCCCGTCAGCATCTCGTGCAAGACCACGCCGAGCGACCACAGATCGGTTCTGGCGTCGAGCGGCCCGCCGTCGAGCTGCTCGGGGCTCATGTACGCGACCGTGCCCACTCGTTCCTCGGGCTCGGTGAGCGCGAGATCGCGCACTTTGGCGAGTCCGAAGTCGAGGATCTTCACGACCCCATCGGGTGTCAGCATGAGGTTGCCGGGCTTCAGGTCGCGGTGGACGATCTGCGCGGCGTGCGCCGCTTCGAGCCCCCGCAGCACCTGCCGCGCGACACCGACCGCCTCGCCGACATCCAGCGCTCCCCGTTCGAGCCGCGTCTTGAGGGTCTCGCCCCGATAGCAGGTCATCGCGAGAAACGGCCACCCTTCGCTCGTCTCGCCCACCTCGTGGACGTTGCAGATGTTCGGGTGGTCGAGGGCGGAGGCCGCGCGTGCTTCGCGCACGAACCGCTCGCGGGCCGTGGCGTCGAGGGCGTACTGGGGCAGGAGGAACTTGAGCGCGACGAAGCGATCGAGCCGGATGTCCTCGGCCCGGTAGAGAACGCCCATACCGCCGGCGCCGAGCACCTCGAGCACATGGAAGTGCGATACGGTGCGGCCGACGAGCCCGAACGGGTCGGGAGCAGGGCCGGCCGACGACCCGTCCCCTCCTCCGGGCGCCACCTCCTCGAGAATGCTGTCGGCGTGGGCGTCGGCCTCGAGCAGCTCCTCGAGGCGTCGGGCGAGCACCGGATCCGTCGTGGCGAGATCTCTCAGACGTCGGGACCGTTCCGCCGGGTCGAGCTCGACGCAGTCGGCGAAGGCGGTCTTGAGCGCCGCCCAGCGGGTCGCGTCCATGACGGTCTCAGCCATCGGCGTCGCGGCCCAGCTCCGCCGCGAGCCACGCGCGCGCGAATCGCAGCTCACGCTTCACCGTGGCGAGCGATACGCCGACGGCATCGGCGGTCTCCTCGAGCGACAGGCCGCCGAAATACCGTTGTTCGATCATCCGGCACTGACGCGGGTCGATCGCCTCGAGACGCTCGAGCGCGGAGTCCAGCTCGCCGATCGCCTCGGCCTGGTCGTCGGAGATGTGGAGAGCGTCCGTCAGCTCGACGATGGGGCCACCGCCGCCCCGCTTCGCCGCACGCCGCGCGCGCGCGTGGTCGACGATGAGCCGGCGCATGACTCGCGAGGCCATGGCGAGGAAGTGGCCCCTGTCCCGAAAGTGGGCACGCCGCAGATCCACGAGCTTGAGGTACGCCTCGTGGACGAGCCCGGTCGTGTCGAGGGTGGGGCTGCCCGCCTCGTAGCGCAGCCGGTCGTGCGCGAGTCCCCGCAGGTGCTCGTACAGCAGGGGGATGAGGCGGTCGAGGGCCTCTCGATCGCCGTCGCCCCACAGTTGAAGCAGCTCTGTCACATCGGACGTCGCGGTCTGCATACCAGTCGCGCCGGGTACCCGCGGCGGAGGGAAGGGCGCCGGCGCCCCTGGGGCCTCCAAATCGCACCGTTCGCAAAAACAAGCATGCAATAACCCTGCCTGCGGGGCCACCCGATCCGGACGCGGCTGAGCCGTTTCGACGACGGATTACGCCGAATTACCTGGTCGCTGCTCATCGAGCTTGGCGGATCGTTCTGACGCACCCGCGCACGGAGATCCTCATGGCCCCGCGGGCGGACCTTCCGATCGCGCCCGTCCCTTTCTGCCCCGGGGTGGGGCGTTGCGCTACGGCCATGGCCACCCGGGTTGCGGAGTTACCAGATGAATTCCACACGTCGCGCGAGGAAGTCGATCCTTGCCCTCGCGCTCGCTCCCCTCGTCGCGTCGGGGTGCTCGGAGGCGGACACCCTGCCCACCGGCCCGGGCGATCCGGAAACACCTTCCGCGTTCGGCACCGCCGGACGGATCGCGTTCGCGAGCACGCGAGACGGCGAGCCGCACGTCTACGTCATCGACGCGGGTGGTGCTGTGCAGCGGCTCGTCCGCGGGCAGGAGCCTGCCTGGTCGCCCGATGGGACGCAGATCGCCTTCGCCGTCCATGAACAAACCCTCTTCGGGACTTCCGATGTGCGAGTGATCGACATTGACGGCACCAACGAACGGGTGCTCGCGACGGACGCGGCGAGCCCCGCGTGGTCGCCCGATGGCGCGCGGATCGCGTTCGTCCGCTCTCCGGACATCTATGTCGTGAACGCCGACGGCTCGGGGCTGGCGTTGCTGCTCGACACGAAGGCGGTCCAGCTCGGCACCGGGATCGGGTCCTCCGAGCTCGTGTCCCTCTCGCAGCCGACCTGGTCGCCGGACGGGACCTCGCTGGCGTTCACTGTCTTTCAGCAGGGGCAGATGCGCCCCGACGAGATGTACCTGGCCATCGCGGAAGCGGACGGGTCGATGCCGCGCACCCTCAGCCCGCTCGCCGCCGGTTTCGGGCCGGCATGGTCGCCCGACGGCACCCGGCTCGCGTTCGCTTCCGGACTCCATCCCCGCGATCCGTCGGTGATCGCGACCGTCGCGCCCGGAGGCGGGGAGCCTGTTCACGCTCACGGATACCCCGGCTGGGATCCGGATTGGTCGCCGGACGGTACGACGATCGTCTTCTCGAGGTTCCGCGACGGATGTGCGGCGAACCGGGATCCGTGCCCCTCGGAGATCTGGGTCGCGGAGGTGGCCAGCGGGCGACTCGCCCGGCTGGTTCCCGCCGCAGACGATCCGGCCCGGTCCGACTATCTGGACTTCGACCCCGCGTGGTCGACGGCCAGAGAGTGATGATCGGTGGGCGTCCGGTTCTCGCCGAGCGCGGTCCTCGCGATCGCTCTCACGGCGCTGCTCCCGCTCGCGAGCGCCCGGGGTCGCGTCTCCGCGAGCCTCGATCGCCGCAGCGCTGCTCGTGTCGCTGTTCGCCCCGGTCGGCGACGCCGCCGCGTTTCCGGCCGGTCGGGAACGGATGAGCCGCCTGGTCGGCGGTTTACGCCGATGGTTTGTCGTCGTTCACGTCGGGTGGCGCGTGGCCGCCCGGGAAGGGGAAGAGTGAAGTCACACCGCTGGTTTCGTCGAGTGGGCACGACCGTCCTTCTCCCGGCCGTCGTGCTCTCGTGCAACGACACGACGGCAGGACCCGAGGATCCGCATTCGGGCGACCCGTCGGATCCGGGAGATCCTTCGCACCCGCCGGCGCTCAGCACCGTGGGGCGGATCGCGTTCACGAGCACCCGCGATGGCGCACCGCACATATACCTCGTGGATGCGGACGGCTCCGACCTGACCCGCCTCGTCCCCGGGTACTCGCCGGCCTGGTCGCCGGACGGCCGACGAGTCGCCTTCATCACGCACGATGGGACGACTTCTCATCTGAGCGTCATTGACAGCGATGGCTCCGGTGAGCGCCGTCTGGTCTCGGGCGCCGAAGCGCCGGCCTGGTCGCCCGATGGCGCCCGCATCGCCTTCGGCCGCCCTCCCGACATTCACGTGGTGAACGCCGACGGGTCGGGCGAAGTTCGAATGATCTCCGCACAGGGCGTTCGGTTCGCGACCGGTCTCGGGGCCGTTCGTGGACTGGGGCTGAAGCTGTCGGACGCGGCGTGGTCGCCTGACGGGACAAAGATCGCGTTCGCCGCCCGTGAGGACGCCGAGCGCGTGTGGCTCGTGCTCGCGAATGCCGACGGATCGTCTCCGCGGATCGTCGACCCGCCCGCGAGCGGAGGGAACCCCGCCTGGTCGCCCGACGGGAGACACCTCGTCTTCATCGGGTCACGGCTCGGCCTCGCGAGCGTCGAGCTCGGGGGCTCCGATCCGCCCCGGAAGCTCTCGTTCATCGCGTGGGAGGCCGCCTGGTCGCCGGATGGACTGAGTCTGGTATATGCCAGCCCGGATGGCCGTTGCGTCTGGGACTGGGGCTACTGCCCGTCGTCCCGGATCCGCGTGGGCGACCCCGCGAGCGACCACAGCGTCCTCCTCATCCCCCCCGCGCAAGACGCCGCGAACCCGGACTACGAAGACTTCGGTCCCGCGTGGACGAGCGTGAGGGAACGATGAAGACTCCGCCGCCCTCGTGGCGATCGATCGTGGCGACGGTCCTCGTGTCCGTCGGCGTGGCTGCCTGCTCCGAGGAGTCGGGCCCGGCGGGCCCGACCGCCCCCCCCCCCCCGCCCGAGGTCAGCACCGCCGGCCGCCACGCGATGCGCGCCGCACGCTGGATGCGCGGGACGCGCGAGAGCAGGCCGTTGTCCGGGCCGACCAAGGTGATTCGATCCGTCTCGACGACCAGCGCGGCACGCCCGCTCCCGACGCCGGGGTCGACCACGGCG
>JAWWCR010000088.1:0-18551 GCA_033720355.1 Gemmatimonadota bacterium | reverse complement strand
GGTCTCCGGGTCTCCCCCTCCGTGTACACGACGATCGAGGAGCTCGATCGGTTCGTCGACGCGATGACGCATGCGGCGAGGCACGGCATCGCCGCGTAGCGCCGGTGGCGGCGTCTCGCACCGCCGGAGCCGCGACACATCCCGCTAGCGGAACGGAGCGCTTCGGCGTCGGATCCGGCGACCGACCAGCGGCGGGGCATCCGCTTCATGGTCGGCTCGGCCTTCTTCTTCAGCCTGATGAGCCTCTTCGTAAAGCTCGTCGGGCAGAGCCTCCCGTCGCAGGAAGTCGTTCTCGGCCGTGGCATCGTCACGCTGGTGCTGAGCTACGTGGCCCTCCGCGTCGCCGGCGTGAACCCCGCCGGACACCGGACAGGCCTCCTGGCACTGCGCGGGATCGTCGGCTACGCGGCGGTGAGCGCCTTCTTCTACGGCGTGATCCACCTGCCGCTGGCCGAGGCCACCGTGATCCACTACACGAACCCGGTCTTCACCGCGGTGATCGCGGCGATCTTCCTGCGCGAGCCGATCCGGGCGGGCGACGCGAAGTGCCTGCTGCTTTCGCTGACCGGTGTCGTCATCATCACTCGCCCCGTCTTCCTCTTCGGGGACGCCACGTCCGCCCTCGACCCCGTCGGGCTGGCCGCGTCGCTCACCGGAGCGGTCCTCGCGGCTGCCGCGTACGTGATGATCCGCTATCTCGCCGCCACCGAGCACGAGCTCGTCATCGTCCTGTGGTTCGGCGTGATCGGTACGCTCGGTGCGATCCCGGCGACGGCGGTGGACTTCGTGCTTCCGGTGGGGTGGCTGTGGCCGGGGCTTCTCGCGGTCGGTCTGACGACCCACGCCGCCCAGGTGTTTCTGACCCGCGGGCTCGCGCTGGTTCCCGCGGGGCGGGCGATGACGATCAGCTACGTGCAGATCGTGTTCGCGACCCTCTGGGGGATCATCTTCTTCGGCGAGACCCCGGACGCGTGGCTGTTCCTCGGCGCGGCGCTGATCGTGGCGAGCACCATGAGCCTGCGGCGCCGGCTCCCGGACGACATCGGCGCAGAAGCGATCGAGGCGGCGGCGGTGACCGACCTGCCCGGTCCGACGGCATCCGACGTGATGGCTGAATGATCGAGCCGACGGGGCCCGGCGATGACGTTCTCGCGGAGGCGCGCGAGATCCTGCGGACCGCCCGCTCCGTGCTGGTCCTCACGGGAGCGGGGATCAGCGCGGACTCGGGCGTCCCGACGTTTCGCGGCAAGGAGGGGCTGTGGAGGCGCCACCGACCCGAGGAGCTGGCGACTCCCGAAGCGTTCGAGCGCGACCCGCGGCTCGTGTGGGAGTGGTACGCGATGCGTCGCGACCTCGTCGCGACATGCCGGCCGAACGCCGCCCACACCGCGATCGCCCGTTGGCAGCGGCGCCGCACGCACGAGGTGCTCATCGCGACGCAGAACGTCGACGGGCTGCACGACGTGGCGTGGCGGCAGGAAGCGGCGACCGGGCCCGACCCGGATGCCGCCTCGCTCCTCGAGGTGCACGGCACCCTCTTCCGGGTCCGGTGCTCGTCGTGCGGGGCGGGCCGTGCCCACCGCGATCCCATCGATACGACGAGCACCGCGTCTCTTCCGCGCTGCACGGAGTGCGACGGCCTCCTCCGTCCCGATGTCGTCTGGTTCGGCGAGTCGCTCGACCCGACCGTGATCGGGCGCGCGTTCCACTTCGCCGGGCGCGCCGACGTCTGTCTCGTGATCGGGACGAGCGCCCTCGTCTACCCGGCGGCGGGTCTGCCGGCCGCGACCGTCGAACGGGGCGGGCGGATCGTCGAGGTCAACCCGCACCCGACCCCGCTCACGTCGCGGTGCGCCGCTTCGGTTCGGGCGGGCGCGGCGAGGGCCGTGCCGGCGATCATCCCCGGTGCCGATGAACCCGCTCTCGCCAGGAGCCGCTGATCGGTCCTCGTCTCAGCCCTCGAGGTACGCCACGAGCTCGCCGAGCTCCTTCTCCCAGCCCGCCACGTTCTGGCGCCGCGCGTGATCGGTCAGGAAGCCTTCCTCCCTGAGGCGCAGCGTCGTGCCACCCCGTCCGTTCGGCTCGAGCCGCCACTCGACCGTCGTGGTCGGGCCCTCGCCGAGCGGCGTCTCCGAGTCTCGGGCCCAGCGCCAGACCAGGCGTGTGCGGGGTTCGAACGCCTCGGTGCGGATCGCGTACCGGCCGTGCTCGTTCCACACGAGCCACCCGCCGCCGTCGGCAGCCGGCTCGAGCCCGTCCACCCGATCCGGAAACCAGGCCGCGACCTCGGCGGGGTCGGTGAGCGCGTCCCACACGCGCTCGGGTGTCGCCGCGAGCTCCATCGTCTTCTCGATCGCGTCCACGACCGCGGGTTCGTCCGTCATGTCATCCCTCCACGTGGCGTCTGAGTCGTTCGAGCCGCCGATCCCACGCCGCCGCGTAGGGCGCGAGCCACCCGTCGAGCCGGCGCAGCGGCTCGGGATCGATTTCGTGAATCCTCGACCGCCCTTCCCTGCGCAGCCGTACAAGCCCGGCGCCGACGAGCGCGTCGAGGTGCTTCGTCACGGCCTGACGCGACATGTCGAACGGGGCGGCGAGGTCGCCGAGCGTCGCCGGGCCATCGAGCCGCAATCGCTCGAGGAGCTCCCGGCGGGTGGGGTCGGCCACGGCTTCGAACACGTCCATGGTCAATTATGCAACTCTACGGTTGCATATGTCAACGTCGTGCGTCAATCCCCCGCGAGCCAGTCCTCGATGAGACGACGGGCTATGGAGACCTTCGACGGCAGGCGGAGACCGCTCTCGGAGCGCCGCTCGAACTCGTCGCGCCCGAACCAGCGGGCGTCCTCGAGTTCCACGCCGTCCACTCTCAGCTCGCCCCCGGTCCGGATCGCGTGGAACCCGAGCATGATCGAGGACGGGAACGGCCAGGGCTGCGACGAGCGGTAGCGCACCTCGCCGACCTCGATCCCCGACTCCTCGCGGACCTCGCGGCGCACGGCTTCCGACAGCGACTCACCGGGTTCGACGAACCCCGCGAGGGTGGAGTAGACGCCCGCCGGCCAGATGTCCTTTCGGCCGAGCAGACACCGATCCTCGTCGGCGACGAGGACGATGATCGCGGGGTCGGTGCGCGGGAAATGCTGGTCCCCACATGCCTCGTTCGAGCACACACGCACGTGCCCGCCCTCTCCGGGCAGTGTCGCGTGGCCGCACTTCCCGCAGAACCGGTGGCGCGAGCTCCACGTGGTGAGCGCGCGGGCATATGCGAGCAGCGAGCCCTCGTGACGGCCGAGCGTGGCGCCGATCCGGTGCAGGTCGTGGAACGCGCCGAGGTGTGCGAGCGGGTCGGAGTCGTCGGGGCCGTCGTCGACGTCGGCGGCGAAGACGGGAACTCCTTCGTCGAGCCCCAGAAAGACCCATTCGGTGTCGGGCCCCGCCGCGGTCCGGGCGGTCTCGGGGTTGAGGAAGACCGGCTCGAATCCCGCGTCACCACGCTCGACGACCAGGCTCCGGCTCCGCCACACGGGGACGATCCGGGCGTCTTCGCGGCGCAGGGCTTCCGCGATCCTCCGTGCATCCGCGCGCAACTCCGGCGCCCGATCGATGCCGCCACCGGCGAAGTGGTTCGGAGTGCGGCCCGTCCCCGCGTGGCCCGGGTTCTCGTCGTCGGATACCATCCTCACTCTGGACATCCGATCAACATAGTCCGAACCGCGTGGAATCCCATTGCTCCTCACCTTCGACTGCTACGGGACGCTCATCGACTGGGAGACCGGGATCCTCGCCGCGATCAGAGCGTCGTACCCCGCGAGCGCGAGCCTGCCCGATCGGGAGCTCCTCGAGTCCTTCCACGAGTCGCAAAACACGCTGAAGGGTGGCCGGTATCGTCCGTACCGGCGGCTGCTCGCCGAGGCGGCGGACGAGCTGGCCCTCGCGCGCGGCTGGGCGATCTCGGAGCCCGCGGCCGAGGCCGTCGGGGCATCGGTGCCGACGTGGAAGCCCTTCGCGGATACGAACGAAGCCCTTACCCGGCTGCGCGATGCAGGCGCCACCCTGGGGATCCTCTCGAATGTCGACGACGATCTTCTGGCGGGAACGCTCGAGCACTTCGCCGTGCCCTTCGGCCGTCTCGGCACGGCCGAGCGGCTGCGCAGCTACAAACCCGCCGCACCGCACTTCGAGCTGGGTCGGAGATGGTCGGAAGAGGAGGACGACGGGCGGTGGCTGCACATCGCGCAGAGCCTGTACCACGACATCGTACCGGCGACCCGCCTCGGCATCCCGTCGGTCTGGGTGAACCGGCTCGGTGAGAAGCGGCCGTCCGGCGCGAGCCCGCTCTACGAAGCGCCGGATCTCGCGGCAGCGGCGGAGTGGGTCCTCTCGGCGGGCTGATCGCCGGCGAGGAGACTCCAGACGGCCGCCGCGACGGCCGCGAGACCCGCGAGCCCGAAGGCGACGCGAGCCCACTCCACCGCACCGAGCGTCAGCAGACCGACGAGCACCAGCCCGAAGGTGATCAGCGCGTTCACCGCTCCGAACACCCAGGCCCCGGCGCCCCGGCGGCGCGTCGCCGGGAGGACCGCCATCACCTCGTCGGTGAAGCCCGCACGCGGCGCCCGGGCGACGACGGCTTCGCGCACCCGAGCGATCTCGTCGAGCCGCCCGCGGCACTCGCCGCACGCCGCCACGTGGACCAGCCGCCCCGCCGGGTCGCTCCCCAGAACCTGTGTCAGAGACAGCGCATCGTCGGCATCGAGACAGTCTACGGGATCGTTCATCTCCGTCATCCTTTCGCGGCCGCGGCCGGGTGGGTGGTCGCCCCGCCCCGGGCATCGGTCCGCTCGCCCGTCGTCGCGTGAGGGCGGAGCGGCTCCGAGAGCTTCCGGAGCGCCTGGTGAAGCGAGGCCTTCACGGTGCCCTCGGCGCACCCCATCGCCAGAGCCGTCTCCCGGGTCGACCGACCCTCGAGCAACCGGTGCACCACGACCTCGCGTTGCCGAGCGGGGAGGTCGAGGAGGGCCGTGGCGATGGCCGCTCGCAACTCGGCCCGCTCGGCATCGGCCCCGGGGCCGATCGCCCCGGACGGCGCCCTTTCGACGAGCTCGCCTCCGGGGGAGACGGTCACGGGACGCGAAGACCTCGCATGCGAAAGACACACCCGACGACACACCGCGACGAGCCAGGCTCCCAGCGACCCGCCCCGATAGGACCGCCGCCCGGCCCACACGCGCAACCATGCGTCCTGGAGGAGGTCGTGCCCCTCGTCGGTACCGCGGCCGAACGCGCGGCACAGACCGAGCAGCCGTGGCGAGTACTCCTCGACGATCTCGCGAAAGAGCGCGGGATCGCCCGCATGGAACCGGGCGAGATCCTGCGGGGTCACCCGACGGCGTCTTCCGCCCGGGGCTCCACGAGTCGCAGAATAGTCGGGATCGCGAGCCCGACCGCAATCATGCCGGGCGCAATGAGCGGTAGCCACGCGGTCACCTGTGCGGGTCCGAGCGTCTGCATGAGGAGAAGCTCGTACCCGTTCTCGGCCATCAGGTAGACGGTCACGAGGAGAAACAGACCGGCCCCCCCGAACGACGCGAACCGCACGCGCGGCGACCACTCCGCGGGCAGCCACGCGCCCAGCAGGGCGCCGACCCATGCGACGGCGCCGGCGGTCAACGCCTGCGAGACCGCAACATCGATCGTCCATGCCAGCCGGTTGGCGGCCCGCCATGCCTCCAGAGTCCCGACCTGTTCGGCGCTCTCGAAGGCCGTTCCCACTGCTGCGAGCCGATCGCCGAACGGCCAGCTCGAGGAGGTGAGCATCGGCTCGACCCAGCCGTCGAGCGCGAACACGACGACGGCCGTGGCCAGTGTGAGCCCCGCGAACGCGACCAGGGGGCCGAAACGCGGTCCTCGCCAGCGCACGGCATCCCTCGACGCGGCCACCCCGGCCGGGAAGGCGGCGATCATGGCCGCACCGGCCAGCCACGCCCCGGGTCCTCCTCCGGTGAGCCTCGCCAGCCCGTAGATGATCGCGGTCCCGCCGATCCAGACGACCCCATACTTCGTGAATACCGTCATCGCCCCCTCCCTCGAAGGCGTTATCCCGCGCCTCCTCGCGCGTTTCACGACGAAAGACGCGACCCTGGCGGAGTCGGTTTAGTCGGGGTCGGGCACGCCGGGGACTGCCGCAGCCTCCAGGTCGGGATCTCGAACCGTCGCCGCGCGGAAGAGGAGATCCGACGACTGGAGGAGCTTCGCCTCGAGCCGCGGAGGCAGGTCGGGCCGGTCCGCCAGAAAGCGGCGCACGATGTCCGCCGCCTCGGGAGAAGAGTGGCCATCCAGCGTGGCGTCGAGCCACCGCTTGGGGAAGAAGATGTCGCCTGTCCGCTGGATCTCCTCGAGCAGATCGAGGCTCGGACGCAGATAGCGACGCGCCCGCTCGGCCCGCACAGGGTGGTGCAGGTAGTCCACCGCCGTCAGCACCCACCGCTCGCGCTCGCGGTTCGCGGGATCCGCGAGACTCGCGAAGAAGCTGTCGCGAACCGCCGGGTTCGCAGAGAGCGCGGGGCGGACGAAGGCGAACTCGGCCTGCCGGTCGACGTTGGTGATGCGGTCGGACTGTCGGTCGAGAATCGACTCCCACCCGTCCACCTCGTGGACCGCCAGCATCCGCGCGAGCCCCGTCAGATCACTCTCCGAGAGCGGCAGTCCGTCGATCCCGCCGCGGTCGCGCCAGATCCTCTCCAGGTAAGCCAGCGCCCCGGGGGTCGTGGCGATTCCCTGGAACGCGCCGAACAGGCTGGCCTTCATCGAGGTGGTCTCGGCAGTCTCGAGACGGGTCCGGTAGAGGGCCTCGAGCGCCGGCGCACGCCGCTCGCGCTCGTTCGCGGCGAGGAACCGCCAGAACGCGGTCCGTGTATCGGACACCATCCGCGACAACAGGAGCTCTTCCGTCTCGCTCTCGACGGCCGACACCGCCATAGCCATCCACGCCTGTGGCGAGACGCTCCGCTCGAGCAGCTCGTCCCACATGGCGAGCCAGGCGACGGCCCGCAGCGTCGGATCCTCGATCGCCGGCAGGGCATCGAGCAGCCAGCTCCGCGTCCCCTCCGTCGCACGAAACAACCCGTACCCGATTCCATCGGCGTTGGGGATGACGACGTCGGGCACGGGGTTCGCCGCGATCCGCAGGACGCGTCCGTCGAAAGCCTCGCGCTGCGGCGGCCCCGCCCCGGGCCCGAGCCACACGGCGAGCGGCTGCTCCCAAACGAGGCCACGGCCGCGCGGATCCGACTGGATCAGCTCGAGCGCCTTCCCGGACTCGCCCGGCAGCTCCACCGTCCCGATCTCGACGGTCGGCCGACCGGGCTCTTCGACCCAGGCGCGGCTCCATGCCCGGAGATCGGCCGTCGATTTGCGGTCGAGAATGTCGATCAGGTCGAGCCATTCCGCGTTCCCGAAACGGTAGGCGTCGAGATACTCGCGAAGCCCGTCGCGAAACGCTTCCTCGCCGACGAGCAGCTCGAGCTGTCGCATCACGATCGGCGCCTTCTGGTAGATGATCGCCCCGTACAGCGTTCCGGCCTCGGCGAGGTTTTCGAGCGGCTGCCGGATCGGGTTCGCCCCGGCCGTGCGGTCGACGTCGTATGCGGCCGGATAATGGGCGAGCAGGAAGCGCAGGTCGTGATCGATCTCGGGGAAGGTCGGATTCACGATCTTCGCCGCCATGAAGTTCGCGAACACCTCCTTCATCCAGACGTCGTCGAACCAGCGCATGGTGACGAGATCGCCGAACCACATGTGCGCGGTCTCGTGGGCGATCACGCTCGCGCGCCCGAGGAGCTGCCCCTGCGTGGCCGACTCGTCGAGGAACAGCGACGAGGCGTTGTAGAAGATCGCCCCGGGGTGCTCCATCCCCCCGTACTGGAACGATGGGACGGCCACGACGTCGAACTTGCCGAAGGGGTACCCGATCGCCGTGTACTCCTCGAGCCATGCGAGCGCGCTCGCGTGGAGGTCGAAGATGGCCTCGCGGTTGCGCTCGACCTTCGCGACGTCCGTCTCGCGGTGGAAGAGACGCATCGTCCGTCCGCCCCGCTCCGCCTCGATCACGTCGAAGCGACCCGCGGCGAACGCGAACAGGTACGTGGATATCGGCTCGGTCTCCCGGAAGCGATAGACGATCCGATCGCCCTCGCCCGGCCGCGTGGCACCGGTCACCTCGAGCTCTGCCCCGTTCGCCACGCCCACCCAGTCCGGGGGCAGGTCGAGCGTTAGCGAGAAGCGCGCCTTGAGATCCGGTTGATCGAAGACGGGAAACGCCCACCGGGCACGATCGGGGACGAAAAGCGTGTAGAGGAACTCGTCGGTCCGGTTGAGCGACCCGTCTCCGGCGACGAACGACACGCGGACGATGTTCCGACCATCCCTGAGGGCCGACCGGGGGATCAGGATATGCTCGTCGACGGGACCGTGGTCGAACGACTCGCCGTTCGCCTCGGCGTCGCGGACCCGGGCGGCGTCCGCGGCGAAGTCGAGCGCCAGCGGTCCCCTCCCCTCCCACTCGAACATGATCGTCGCCTCTCCGAGAACCGCCTCGCCTCGATCGTCGGGCACGACGAATTCGAGCCTGTACGAGAGGTCGGAGATTCCCGCGGCGCGCGAGCGCGCGAGCTCGGCGGGCACACCCGGACCGGGAGGAACTCCCGGAGCGGCGTCGCCACAACCCGCGCCACAAAGGGCGACGATCACGACGGCCGCCATGTATCCGGCAGACCCGTGCACTCAGGCCTCTCCCGTCTGATCACCGACCAGCACTCCATGCGTGAAATGATAGAGCTCACGCCACAGATCCTGGTGGGCGAAAATGTCGTTGTGCCCCGCGTCGGGGACGACGCACCACCGCTTCGGCTCGCGGGCCGCCTGGAAGACGCGCTCGCCCTCGGTCGGAGGCACGACCCGGTCCTCGGCCGCGGCGCAGATGAGCACGGGGACCTGGAGACGCGACACCCGCTCGACCGTGTCGAACCGCGCCTCGTCCCAGTCGAGATACCACTCGGGCAGCCAGCGCAGACGCTGCCTCGCGAGCGACGGCGTATTGGTGAAGGCGCCCAGCAGAACGACCCCCGCCACTCTACGCTGCATGGCCAGGTCGGCGGCCACCGCGCTGCCGAGCGAGTTCCCGACGAGGAACATCTTCCGCGGGTCGACCCCTCGCTCGTCCACGAGCCACTTGTAGACGGCCCGGGCGTCGGAGTAGAGCCCCTGCTCGGTGGCCTTCCCCTCGCTGAGCCCGTATCCCCGGTAGTCGGGAAGCAGCACGTCGAGTCCCATCCCCGATATGGCCGCCGCCACCGTGCCCCGGTCGCCGAGGTGCCCCGCGTTCCCGTGGAAGTAGATGGCGGCCCCACAGCTCTGCGACACGTTCGCCGCCGGGAACCACCACGCATGGAGGATCGGCCCGTCGAACGTCGGGATCCGTACCTCGGTCGCGTCGGGGAACCCCCAGAACCGCGGGTGGCTCTCGTGCGGAGAAAGGGGCTCGGGATAGAAGATGAAGAAGGGGATGATCCGGGGGAGGAGAAGCCGCACACCTCCGAGCACCACCACGACCCCGACCGTCAGCCAGAACAGGAACTCCACCGTCAGCGTCCGGCGACGCGCTGTCGGCGGACAGGCCGACCCGCCATCAGGTCACGACCCGCGGCGAGGACCACTCGCGGTAGAGATCGGGGCGACGGTCGCGCCAGAACAGGCGTCGCGCCGTCGAACCGACGCACGCCGAGAGATCGATCTCCGCATGCAGGATCGTTTCTTCGCCCGACGCGGCCCGCGCGATCACGGTGCCCTCGGGGTCGACCACGAAGGACTCTCCTGCGAACGTCAGCCGCTCCTCGCGGCCGACCCGGTTGCAGAGGGCGACGAAGTAGCCGTTCTGGAACCCTGCGACCCGGACCTCGGCTTCGTAGAGACCCTCGGGCCATTCGCCCACCGACCCGGCCTGCGGGATCACCACGAGCCGGGCGCCGAGCTCACCGAGCCGACGCATGTACTCGGGGTAGTGCCGGTCGTAGCAGATCGCGACGCCGACACGCCCGACGGCCGTGTCGTAGACCGGGGCGCCACGGTCTCCCTCGGCGTAGTAGCCCTGCTCGTGGAAGCAGGCGTACTCGGTGATATGGACCATGCGGGTGACGCCGAGCAGCGAGCCATCCGCGTCGAAGACGGGAGAGCTGTCGTACCGGCGTCCGTCCTCGGCGAGCTCGTACATGTTGAACACGATCACGACGCCGTGCTCTCGTGCGGCAGCGGCGATCCGGTCGGACGTCGGTCCGGGAATCGGCTCCGCGAGCCCGGCCGCGCTCGGGTCGTTCTCGCGCTGCGGGAAGAAGCGGTCGACGGCGAGCTCGGGAAACGCGACCAGCCCGGCGCCGGCCCGCGCCGCCCGCGTGATCGCCTCGGTCGCCCGCTCGAGATTCGCCGCCCGGTCGGGACCCGCGGCTTGCTGGACGAGTGCGATGTTCATCTTCCCCCGCGCATGAGACGGCATGTTCTACGCGTGGCCCGCCACCCGCAACGGGTGAGGCGCGCCTCGCGGCAATAGATTCGGGTTCATGTGTGGACGATACTCGTTACGGACGTCGCTCGCCGACATCGGCGAGCTCTTCGACGCCGACGTGCGCGTCGACGAGCCCGGCGCCCGGTACAACATATCCCCGACCGAGACGGTGCCGGTCGTCCGCGCCGAGGGCGGGCGGCACGAAGTCGTCGGGCTGCGCTGGGGACTGGTGCCCGCGTGGGCGAAGGGCCCGGGCGACGTCCCGTTGATGATCAACGCCCGCTCCGAGTCGCTCGACGAGCGCCCGGCGTTCCGCGACCTTCTCGGGACGCGCCGCTGCGTCGTCCCGGCCGATGGGTTCTACGAGTGGCGCACCGAGGAAGGGCGCCGGCAACCCTACCACATCCGCCGGCGCGACGGACGGCCGATGGCGCTCGCCGCCCTGTGGGATCGATGGGACCGGCTCGAGTCGGTGGCGGTCGTGACGAGCGACGCGAACGAGCTGCTTCGTCCCCTCCACGACAGGATGCCCGTCGTGCTGTCGCGCGACGAGGCGCTCGAATGGATCGATGTGGAAGAGAGCGACTTCGAGCGTCTGCGCGCCTTCCTGCGCCCGTGCGACCCCGAACGTCTCGAGGCCTTCCCCGTGACGCCCCGCGTCAACCGGGTCGGCGAAGACGACCCCGATTGCGTCGCCCCGCTCGCCGAGCCCGTCCGCGACCGCGCGGGCTGGGACGTTCGACCCGGGCCGGCCTCGCCGGCCGCGGATGCCCAGCTCGGTCTCTTCCGGGAGGAGACTGCGGAGCGGCCCCGGTAGGTGGCGTCGGAACGCGTCAGTCGCCGAGCCCGAGCGCACGATGTACGCTGCGCTCGAGCCGCTCGCTGTGCTCGTCGGGCAGCCGGAGGCTGCGGACATGGTCGAGGAAGATCCGCTCGAAGTTGAAGTAGGGGTAGCACCGGCGGCACACCTCGATGTGGCGGTGAACCCGCTCGGTCCATCCCGCGTCGAGCTCGCCGTCCAGATACTCGTAGACCTTCTCCACCGCCTCGGCGCACGAGATGGGATCGAGGGTCTCTCCACCCTGCCGGTCGCTCACGACACGTACCCCATCTCGCGCGCGTACTCGTAGAGCTGCGCCTGGAGTCGCTTGCGGGCGCGAAACAGCCGTGACTTCACGGTCCCGACCGGGATGCCCATGATCTCGGCGACTTCCTGGTAGGAGAGACCTTCCAGATCCGACAGGACGACGGCCACGCGGAACTCGTCCGGCAAGGCGTCGATCGCCGCGATGACCTCGTCGTCGATGATCCTCTCGAAGAACTCGCCGGCGGGATCGTCTCCCGAAACCTCGGCGAACACCGAGCGATCTCCGATCTCGTCGAACTCGACCGGGCTGGGGCGCCGCTGCTGGCTGCGGAACTGGTTGATGAACGTGTTCCGCAGGATCGTCATCAACCAGGCCCGGCAGTTCGTCCCGAGCTGAAAATCGTCCCAGGCGCGGTACGCCTTGAGCACCGCATCCTGGACGAGATCCTCCGAACGCGCCGCGTCGCCACCCGTGAGACGGAGCGCGAGCCCGTAGAGGGCGTCGAGGTGCACCAGCGCCTCGGTCTCGAACTGCGCCTTCCTGTCGGTCTCGTCCGTCATCTCCACACCGGCGGTGGTGGAACCGGCCCCGAATCTGGCCGCACCGGCTTGTGTCGCACCAGCCCGGTCCCCATCTGTGGGCCATGCGTTTCGCCACCCCTCGCACCGCCCGCTCGATCGCCGCCCTGATCTGCCTCTTCGCGTGCGGCGACGACGGCGCGCGGTCCGACGCGCCGTTCCCCGAACGAGACGACCTCGTCGTCCCGGACCTCCCGAGGCCGGTGACCAACAACGCGGTCGCATCGGTCATCGTGAACGGGCGGGCAGTGGCGATCTCGGCGCTCGGCGTGGACTCGACGAAGCGTTGGGAAGGCCTGACGCGAGCCGCTCTCAGATGGGACGCCGGCGACACCGCCTGGCGGGCCATCGCCCCGGCGCCCGGGCCGCCTCGTATCGCCGCGACCGCGCAGGGGGTGCGTGGCCGCATCTACGTCTTCGGAGGGTACACGGTCGCGGAGGACGGGGCCGAGCGGTCGGTGCCCGACGTCGCGATCTACGATCCGGCGGGGGACGCCTGGCGGGAGGGCGCTCCGATCCCCATCCCGGTCGACGACGCGGTGTCGGGCGTGTGGCGGGACTCGCTGGTCTACCTCGTCTCGGGGTGGCACGACGACGACAACGAGACCGCCGTCCAGATCTACGATCCCGCACGCGACGAGTGGTCCGCCGCCACGCCGATACCGGGCCCCCCGGTCTTCGGCCACACGGGGGGTGTCGTCGGTGACGCGATCGTCTATGTAGACGGCACGCGGATCGATCTCGATCCACGGACTTTTCGGCTCGAGCGCTCGTCGTGGCTCGGCGCGATCGACCCGAGCGACCCCGACCGCATCGAGTGGTCCCGGCTGCCCGACCACCCCGGGCCCGCGATCTACCGTGGCGCCGCGCTCGGCTTCGATGGACGTGTGTTCTTCGCCGGGGGGAGCGACAACACGTACAACTACGACGGCATCGGGTACGACGGCGCCCCGGCCGAGCCGGCGGGCGTCGCGTTCGCCTGGGACGTTTCTGCCGCCGCGTGGACGACTCTGCCGGGCGGCTCTCCGCCCACGATGGACCACCGCGGTCTCATCGAGCTCGGAGGGCGTCTTTACACGATCGGGGGGATGACGCGCGGCCAGCGCGTGACCGCGCGCGTCATCCCGCTCTCTCCCTGACGCCCCTTCGGCGCCGGGGTCAGAAGCTCGCGACCAGGGCGATCGTGAACTGGGTATCGAGCTTCGACAACGGCGCGAGGACAAACTCGCCCGTCGGCGTCCCGAGCGGTTGCTCGAGCGGAACCTGGGTGAGCGACGGCAGGTTGTCGAACAGCAATTGAAGGCTGGTCTTGAAGGCCAGCGCGTCGCTGATGTCAATGATCAGCGAGTTCGTCCAGTCGAGGCGAAGGTCCTCGAGCTCGGCGAAGTTGTCATCGAGAACGGCCAGACTCTCGAAGTCGGTGGTCTCGGTGATCTGCTGTGTGAACTGCCCCCCGATCCGGAAGCCGAGGAAGGAGTCCGGCGTCGCCGGGTCCTCGATCACATCGTCCTGCACCGTGTACGTCACACCGTAGGTGGTCTTGAACAGCGTGAAGTCGTCCTCGAGCCAGGTGTTACCGGCGCCCCCGACTGCGCTCACCCGCGAGCTGAACCCGGCGAACGTGTTCCGCTCCCACCCGGCCCCCGCGAACCAGAAGAAGTAGTCGCTGATGTCCTGCTCGTAGCGTCCGCGGAGGCTCCAGTTCTCCGCCGTCTTCTCGGTGTCCGTGTCCTTGTCTACCTCGAAGTCGTCGATCGTTCCCACCGCCACTCTGGTCACCCTGCCCGTGTGCGCGGTGAGACCGGTACCCCGGACGTTCAGCTCGGAGCGCTCCCACACACCGCGGATCGCCGCCCCGAAGCCGAGCGTGCGCGCGCTTGCGTTTCCGCCGGTCCACACCGCGGAGAGCTCGGCGTTGTAGAACCACCCGAGCTCGCGCTCGTCTTCCTCCTGCGCGGTCGCGGCGGCCGGGAGCAGCGTCACTGCCGCCCCGACCAGCGCGAGGAGCCGTGCGGCGAATCCCGTTCTCGAAATCGTCGACATCCCGTCCCTCCATCCTATGTGTCACGTCGCTGCGAACACCCTCCGAATCGGGCGAACGGGTCGCACATGGTGTTGCGTAACCCGGCTTCGCTTTCCGATCCTATCGGCTCGTCGAGATCGCGGGTAGGACATCGAACCGGGAGCGGACATGCTCAAGGAATTCAAGGACTTCGCGGTCAAGGGAAACATGCTGGACATGGCGGTGGGGATCATCATCGGCGCCGCGTTCGGCACGATCGTCACATCGCTCGTGAACGACGTACTCATGCCGCCGATCGGGCTCGCGATGGGCGGACTCGACTTCAGCCAGCTCCACATCGTTCTCCAGCCGGGAGACCCGTCGGGGCCGTACGCGTCGCTGACAGCGGCGCAGGAGGCGGGGGCCGTCACGCTCAACTGGGGCTCGTTCATCAACCACGTGCTGAGCTTCCTCATCGTCGCCTTCTCGGTCTTTCTGGTGGTGAAGAGCTTCAACCGGATCCGTCGGCAGGAGGAGGCGGCGCCGGAGCCGGAGGCGCCGCCCGAACCGAGCGCCGAAGAGAAGCTCCTGGCCGAGATCCGGGATCTGCTGAAGGCGCGGGGGTAGTCGACTCGCCCCGGGGGTGGGTGACCCGCGGCCCGGAGTTCACGAGCGCATGATGCGAAAACGGCTCCCCTCGCCGGGCGGGGGAGCCGTCTTCGTTCTCGGTGGGCGAGACCCTCTTATTCGATGAGCCGGATGATCTTCGGAAGCGATCCGGGCCCGGAGGGGTCGTTCGTCACGACGGAGAACCCGGAGTACCCCGCGAACCGCACGATCAGATCGTTCCCCTGCATCCTCTCGAGGAAGACGCCGGCCCAGTTCGCGATCCGCACTTCCTTGCGACCGTTCGCGGGCGCGTCCGGCGGAGCCATCATCGGGACGGGTCGAGTGCGGGGGCTGGCGACGCAGGTGCTCGTGTCGCTCGCGTCGACGACGCACTTGAGGCCGTCGTTCCACTGGTGCGACGGGGCGGTCGCGATCGCCGCATCGACGCCCTGCTTGGTCGGCCCGATCATCGCCCCGGGCTCGACCGGAATCATGTCGTCGATCGCGTAGGTGACGTCGGGGTTGGCGCAGCCCGCGATCCAGTCGCGGTACGCGGAGCCCCCGAACGCATCGACGGCGATCGGATAGTACCAGCCCGGGTTCGGCTTCCCCGGATTGTTCCCCTGCGAGGGCTTGATGACGAGGACGTCCCCGATGTTGTCCTCGGTGTACCCCGTCGCCGTAGGCGAGGGGTTCTTCGGGTCGTACGGCTCGTAGTAGTCGGGGTCGCCGTCGTAGCGGTTGGGATCCGGGCTCCCGGCGTCTTCCCGGTACCGGTCCGGGAGCATGAAGGGGAGGATGCACTTCGATCCCGCCGCCGGGTACGCCTGCGCGACCGCCGTGGTCACAACGTCGACCTGGTTGATCCCGAGAACGCGGGCGAAGATCGTCGCGATCGGGTTCCCGTTCGCGGCCGTGTGACGGACCGTGACGCGCACGCGCTCGTTCGGCCAGTCCCACTGGACATCGCCGGCGGGCAGCGTCACCGACGTCTGGTTGACCGTATTCCAGCCGGCGGCCATCTGGGCGCGCACGGTGCCCTGGGCCTCCGCCTGGGCTTGCGACAGCCCCGCGCCATCCTGGTAGATGGACGCCGCCGCCAGCGCGGCCGCGTCGGCCACCCTCTGCGACTCGGTGCGGACGTTCATGAGGTGCCCCAGGTCGATCGCGATGGCGGCCGACCCGAGGAATACGACCATCCCCAGCGCGACGAAGACGCTCACGGCCCCGCGGTCGTCGCCCCGAAGGGTCCCGCGACGAAGATCTCTCTGCACTTGATTCCCCCCCCTCCACTACAACCGATTCTGTCGGACACCCCGCGACTGCGAGAATGGCGCGGACCGTCCGGTCGTCTGGCGGTTCAACTGAATCGCAATTCGTGGTCCCGAAGCGACGGGCGGGGAAGGGCAAGGGACGCGTGGACTTGCGCGACACGTCCCGCGCGGCGATCCCCTACATGTGGCGTCGCTGCCACGGCCGGCGCCCGACAATGCCCGGGGACGCGATGAACCGCGGTTCAGGCTATCCTGTCCTCGACAGGCGAACAATGTTCGGAACGAGCCCCGTGACCCGTCCGTTACGAGCCCTGCATCCTGCTGGATTCCGCAGGACGCGCGCGGGCCCCCCGCGGCCCCTACAAGAGCCACGAGAATCCTGGAGACCGCCGACATGTACTCGCGCCGACCGATCGACCGCGGTGTCTCGTACGCTACCCGGGTGACCTGCGCGGTGATCCTCGCAACGGTCGCCTCGCCCCCGGGGCTCTCCGGGCAGGCGGGGGACCTCGCTGCCTCCATCGACGCCGACGCCGACCACTACGCCGGCATCGCGCACCGGATCTGGGAGTGGGCCGAGGTCGGATATCAGGAGGAACGGAGCTCGGCGCTGCTCCGGGAGGAGCTCGCGGCACACGGCTTCGCGATCGAGACCGGCATCGCGGGGATGCCGACGTCGTTTATCGCGACGACCGGGTCGGGCGGGCCCACGATCGCCATCCTCGCCGAGTACGACGCCCTCCCGGGCATCTCGCAGGGCGCGGTCTCGCACCGCGAGTCCGTGGTCACGGACGGGGCGGGCCACGCGTGCGGCCACCACCTCTTCGGGACGACCTCGGTGGCTGCCGCGATCGCGGTGAAAGAGTGGATGGAGGAGGAAGGGGTCGAAGGGACGCTGCGTGTCTATGGGACGCCCGCCGAGGAGGGGGGCGCCGGAAAGGTCTACATGGTGCGTGACGGCTTCTTCGAGGGGGTCGACGTGGCGCTCCACTGGCACCCTGGCGACCGGAACAGCGCGGCGGCCGGGCGATCGCTGGCCAACAAGTCGGCGAAGTTTCGGTTCCGCGGGTACTCGGCCCACGCCGCGGGAGCCCCCGAGCGAGGTCGCAGCGCGCTCGATGGCGTCGAGGCCATGAACCACATGGTCAACCTCATGCGCGAGCACGTCCCGCAGGAGACACGGATCCACTACGTGATCACCGGAGGCGGGTTCGCTCCCAACGTCGTCCCCGACTTCGCGGAAGTGTACTACTACGTCCGTCACCCTGACGCGGCGACGGTGCTCGAGCTGTTCGAGCGCGTCGCGAACGCGGCCGAGGGCGCCGCGTTGGGGACGGGCACCGAGGTCGAGTACGAGGTGATCCACGGGCTCTACGACCTGGTCCCGAACGTGGCGCTCGGCGAGGTCATGGACGCGAACCTCCGTGCGGTGGGGGGCGTCGAGTACTCGCCGGCCGAGCTGGCCTTCGCGACGGAGATTCAGCAGACCTTCGAGGGCGGTCCCTCGCTGCCGCTGGGCTCGGAGCGGGAGGTCGAGGAGTTCATGATCGAGCCCGCCGGCGGCGGCTCGACCGATGTCGGAGATGTGAGTTGGGTCGTACCCACCGCGGGTCTCTCGACCGCGACGTGGGTTCCGGGGACGTCGGCGCACAGCTGGCAGGCGGTCGCGGCCGGCGGGATGAGCATCGGCCACAAGGGGATGCTGGTCGCCGCGAAGACGCTCGCGCTGACGGCCGCCGACCTCTTCACGAGCCCCGAGGTGATCGCGGCGGCATGGGACGAGCTCCGCGAGCGCCGGGGGCCGAACTTCGAGTACGTGTCGCTGCTGGGCGATCGACCGCCCGCCCTCGACTACCGCAGGTAAGCCGTGCGACCTCGGCGACCGGGACCGGCCCGTCAGGTCGGCGGCGCGTGATCGAGCGTGACCCGCCCGTCTTCCCGAACGTCGGCTCTGAAGGCCGTGACGGCCAGGCCGAAGTCGTCGGAGTCGAGGGCGACGACGGGCAGTTCCGCGCCGTAGAGCTCGTCGGCCACGATGGCGGCCAGCGACAGGAATCGATCCACCCCGCGGGTGAGGATCGCGGCGGGCGCGGTACCGCGGCGCACGGCTTCGAGGAGCACGGCGGTTGTGGTGGAGGACCCGCGGGTGGCGGGCACGGCGAGCACCCGACGAGCGGCCCGCCTGCCCCCCAGCGGGTGCCGGCGATCGATGATCTCCCCGCTCCCGGCATCGTATCCGCCCCAGAAGCTCAGCGGCTCGGTCGATCCGACGACCTCGCCCGAGCCTCGGCCGGTGCCGACGGGCGTTCCCCGGATCACCCCGCCCACGGGGCCTCGTCTCGCACCACTCGTCCGGCGACCGCCGACTCGACACAGTCGGCCAGGCTCCCGAACGCGACGGACCGGCCCAGCAGCCCCGGCGTGTAGTAGGCGTACTTCGCC
>JAWWCR010000087.1:0-19112 GCA_033720355.1 Gemmatimonadota bacterium | reverse complement strand
GCGCCACCCGTCACCAGCACCCTACCCGGGCTCATTCACTCACCCTCCCTCCTCGTCCACCCCGTGTCGCCGGCGGCCGCCGACCGATTCGCCGCGCCGCTGCTACCCCGGCCCCTCGTCCGCGATCCGCGAGGGCGCCGACCGTCCGACCGACCGCGGGCGTCGCTCGATGGCATCCCGCAACTCGTCGTCGAATCCGGACTCCTCCGCCAGGCGGCGCAGGGCCCGGGTCGGACCATGCAGTATCTTGTTGAGTAACGCCTCGCTTGCCAAGCGCAGCCCCTCGACACGATCGAAATCGCGCGGCCCCCGCTCGAGCATCGGGGCCAACTCTGCCCCGAGAAGCGCGTGCGCCTCCTCCCGGAGCACGCGAATCGCGGCCGTCGCCGAGCGGCCCCGATACCACGACCAGAACTTCCCGGCGTGGTATGCGATGATGGCCTCGGCGCCCTCGTTCTCGACGAGCCGCGCCTCCAGCGTCTGGTCCACCACGCGTTGCAGGTCATCGATGTTGTAGAGAAAGACACCGGGTAGCTGCGATACGGTTTCCTCGACGTTCCGCGGGACGGCTATGTCGAGGATCACCGTGGGTCGTCCGTCGTCCCGGACCTCGGCCAACCGGCGAGCGGTCATGAAGGCGCTGGACGCGTCCGTGGCCGTGACCACGAGATCGATGGCGCCGATCCGCTCCCAGACCGCGGCGCGCGAGACGGGGATGCCTTCCAGCTCACGCCCGACGCGCTCGGCGCGTCCCTGGTGTCGACTCGCGACGAAGACGCGACCCACCCCTTCCGACCGGAGACACGAGACCGTCAGCCGACCCATCTCCCCCGTCCCGACCACCATCACCGATCGGTCGCGCAGGGTGCCGAACACCTTGCGGGCGAGATCGACGGCGGCGGACGGGATCGACGCCGCGCCGGCCGAGATAGAGGTGTTGGAACGGACGCGTCCCCCTGCGGCGAGCGCCGACTGGAAGAGCCGGTGGAGCGCGGGACCCACGGCATGCTCTTCGCTCCGGTGGTACGCGGAACTCACCTGCCCCTGGATCTGCGCCTCGCCGATCACGAGCGAGTCGAGCCCGGCCGTCACGCGGTACAGGTGACGGACGACATCGAACCCCGCGTGTTCGAAGATGTGGGCGCCATCCGGCCCGGACGCCGCACGGTCGACCTCGCCGTGCCCGGCCGCGGCGGGCCGCTCCCCGGCCGTCCGCTCCAGCTCGCGTCGCAGCACACGGGTCACGGCCCCGGGGTCGGACCCGACCGCATAGCACTCCGTCCGGTTGCATGTCGAGAGGACGACGCACTCGTCGATCGTGTCGCCGGAGAGAACCCGGTCGATGAACTCGCGCCGCCGCCCGCCGGAAAGCTCGTAGCGCTCGCGCACCTCGATCGGCGCCGAGCGGTGGCTGAGGCCCACGACGACCAGCCGGGGGGCACGCGGGCTCACAGGAAGAACTCTCGCGCGGGCGAGAACAGCCGCAGCAACGCGAAGGTCACCGCACAGACCGCGAGCGCGAGCAAAGTCACCCGGGCGACCCTGGGCCCGTGGCCCGCCGGGGACAGGCGCGGGACGAGCGCGGCGCCGTACGCGGCGGCCGTGAGGAGCCCGAAGCCGACGTCACGGTCCGTGATCGCGACGCCGCGCCCGAACGTTAGGGCGAAGCTCCACCCGGTGACGAGGCCGATGATGAGTGCCGCCAGCCCGCCTGCCAGTGCGATCGCGTTCATCCGGTCGAGACTCTCGAGCGATGGAAACGCGCGGAACACGTTCCCGAAATCCCTGCGCTTCAGGGCACGAAACTGCAACAAGTACATCGCCGCCGCGACCGAGCCGAGAAAGAGCATGGAGTAGCCGGCCAGCACGAACGCCACGTGGCCCACGAACCAGACCGTGCGCGCGCCCGTCGTCGGGGCCACCGGCTCGATGCCGGCGAGGAGGGCCGCGGCGAGGACGAGCATCGCGGCGGGAAGCACGAGGAGCCCGGCCGTGCGTCTGTCGAGCGCGCGGCTCGTGATCAGCAGGACCACGGTGAACCCGAGACCGAGCGTCGCGGCGGCGGGCCCGAATCCCACGAGGGGGGGAGCCCGGTAGACGACCCAGAACATCGCGAGCCCCGCGGCGTGAAGCCCGGCGCCCGCCAGGGTCAGACGGGTCGGCGCGGAGCGGTCGGGGTCGGACCCGACCCGGAACGACCGGAGTTGCAGGAGCCAGGCGACGGCGTAGGCGGAAAGCGCCGCCGCGAGGAGGGCCGCGACGATCACGTCGCGCCGGAGTGCGCGAGGCGGCCGCCCCGCGTGGAGGGAGGTCCGGGGCGCGCGGGTCTTACGCGCGCCCCCGACGCATCAGTTGACGACGCCTCTCCGTACGCGTCGCGCGGACGAGCCGACCATCGGCGACGTGTCGCGCAGATCGATGATCCTCGCGGTCGACGTGTTCTCGGTGACGCGAACGATCCGCGCGGTCGCGAGTCGGTCCGAGGTGCGCGCTGCCGCGTCGTCCCGCACGTCGAACACGACGAACTCATCGCCGATCCCGATTCCGTCGGCCATACCGTTCTCGAAGAAGATCATGTCCTCCTCGCCGAGCAGGGCCTGGTCGATCTCGCTGGCGGCGAGCACCGTCGTCAGACCCGCCTGATCCACCGATTGCCCGAGCGTCTCGGGGACGTCGTAGCCCTCCGCGAGGATCACGATGTCGCCGACCTGATAGTCGCTGTAGAGCTGGACGACCCTGGCGCGCGCCGTCTCGCCGTCCGATTCGAGCACATCGAGGAGACCGAGCGAGAGCGCGATCTTCCGATCGTTCGGGCCGTCGACCCACCGGATCGCCCGCAGCTGATCGCCGGCGACCACGTCGAGGCTCTCGAGGTCGATGACCACGATGTCCATGAAGCGGATGCCCATGGGCATCTGGAGACCGAGCGGATTCCCCTCGAGCTTGCGCTGCGTGACGCCCGTGTACGGCAGCTCGTCCGGGTGGAGGAGCAGCGGAGCGCGGTAGAAGTCGCTCCGCGAGACGAGCAGCGGTTCGGCGTACGACTCGATGTCGAGCCGACCGATCCGGCTGCCGCTCTGGGGCGATGTGTCGAAGAGGCTGGTTCCGCCGAAGATGCTCACCCCGCGACCGGCCGGATCGCCGCCCTGCGGGAGGGCGCCCTGATCCCGGGCCGCATCCCACGACTCGAGCGGCTCGGCCACGGCCGCCCCGTCCGCGGAAGCGACGCTGGTTCCCGGAATCGTGAAGATCTCGCCCGGATAGATCCAATGCGGGTCCTCGATGACGTCCGTGTTGGCCTCGTAGATCCGCGGCCACAGGAAGTTGCTACCGAGGTAGGTGCCCGCCAGATCCCAGAGCGTGTCGCCGCGGCGCACCTCGTGGATCGCGCCCTGGGCCCTTGCAGCCTCCGTGACCTCGGTCTCGGTCTGCTCCTGCGCGATCGCCGAACCCGGGACCATCAGGGAAAGGACGACGGCCAGGACCGGGACCCCGGCCCTCCGAATCCACAACTCCGCGCGCACCACCGACTTCCACGACTCGCCGCCCATCGCGCTCCTCCTCCCGAAGCGGGCCTTCCTGGCGCGGGAGCCGCCCGGCTCCCCGCAACGCAGCGGAAACCTTGCAACAATCGGGCTTCACCGCGCGCCATCCGCGGATGCGGAGAAACACCCCGGATCCGCCGTTTCAGGCCACATCCACCACCCGAATCAAACGTATGCGGCCGTTCCGGCCGGCACAAATATGGACGGACCCTGCAAATTGTAGCGACGGGCCCGTTCGTTCAGAACGGGAGATCGTCCTCCCCGGCGAGCGACTCGTTCGAGAACTCGGAGAAGTCCGAAGACCGGCCGGCCGACGCCGACGCCCCCTGGAAATCCTCCCGTCCTCCCCCACTACTCCCCAGCATGATCATCTCGTTCGCACGGATCTCGGTCGTGTACCGGGTCTGGCCGTCCTGGCCCTCCCACTGCCGGTACTCGATCCGGCCCTCGACGTAGACGCGGTCACCGCGCTTCAGATACCGCTCCGCGATCTCGGCGAGCTTGTCCCAGCAGACCACCCGGTGCCACTCGGTCTTCTCCTGCTGTTCGCCCGACCGGCTCGTCCAGCGTCGGCTCGTCGCCACCGACAGCGTCGCAACGCGGGTGCCTGTGTTCGTGGACCGTACTTCAGGGTCGGCGCCGAGGTTACCGATCAGCGACGCCTTGTTCAGACTGCGGGACATGTTTCGCTCCTCCCGGGAGTTGAGGCTGGCTGGAACCGCGAACATACGACCGCTCCGAAAACCCGGTCAATTCGCGGCTATTTCGTTGTGTGCGCGCCCCCCGGCGCAAGCTGGAGACGCATCACCAGCGCGTCTTCGACCGGGTCCGAGTAGTACCCCGGCCGCCGGTTCACGATCTCGAAGCCGTGGCGCTCGTACAGGCTGCGCGCCGCGTCGTTGCTCTCCCTCACCTCGAGGTAGATCTCCGTCGAGCCGCGCTCGAGTGCCTCGGCGGCCACGGCATCGACGAGACTCGAGGCGACGCCGCGGCGACGCGACGGCGCCCGCACGGCGAGGTCGCCGAGCTCCCCCTCGGGGCCGGCGAACCACACGACGGCGTACCCGATCACCGATCCGGGGACGTCCTCCGCGACGAACAACGCGGCGTTCGGCCGGCGCAGGAGGTTGAGAAATGTCCTGGACGACCACGGAGTCGCGAACGAGTCGATCTCGATATCGAGAACCTGCGGGAGGTCTCCCGCCCGCATCGGCCGAATCCTGGGCCCGCTCTCGTGCGGGATCCGCCCGGCGCTGGCCATCACCCCTCCCCCGGCCCTGCGATGGCCGCCGTCCCGACCCCGCGCTCGGCTCCGGACGCGCGCACGTACTCGGGCTCCCACGCCCCGCGGTCCTCGACCCGACCCTCCTCGGGGGCCGTTTCCGCGAGCCACAGGAGAGCCGACGCGCGCGGCACGGACAGGTGCGGCGACAGCACCCGCCCGCCACGGGCCGCGATCGCCTCTTCGTGGGCGACCGCCCCGTCGCCCGCGAACGACCACGTCCCGACGGGCTCGAGGCGGTCGAGCAGGTCGTCCAGCGGGAGGACCTCGGGACCGAGCGAGGGCCCCTCGCCTCCCCCCGCGGGGAAGGCCGCCGCATACACTTCATCGCGCCGCGCGTCGAAGACGCCGCACACCGGCGCGACTCCGACGGACGCCGCGAGTGCCCGCAGGCTCGAATAGGCGAACAGCGGGATGTCGTGCGCGAAGCACAGACCTTTCGCGAGCGCGGCCGCGATGCGGACCCCGGTGAACGACCCGGGACCGCTGCCGACGACCACGCCGTCGAGACCGGACACGCGTGCGCCGACGCGGTCGAGCAGCCGGGACACCTCGTCGAGCACCGTCTCCGAGTAGGTCGCTCGGACGGACAGGATCGACTCGGCGAGGACGTCGGAGCCGTCGCCCACGGCGACGCTCCCCAGCCGGGTGCTGGTCTCGAGCGCCACGAACAGCGGGTCGCCGCTCTTCCTCAAGGGCCCACCTCGATCTCGGGGAGTGCGGGCGCGCGGCCGTGCGCGATCGCGTGCACGCCTCGGCACTCCCCGCCTGCCGGGATCTCGAGCCGCACCTCCCACCTGTCGTCGGGCAGACGGGTGCCCGCGCGCGCCGCCCACTCCACGAACACGGGTCCGTCGCCCGCAGTCAGATCGTCCCAACCGAGCTCGCGCAGCTCGTCCTCGCGGCCGATCCGGTAGAGATCGACGTGGTGGACGGGGGGGGCGTCGCCGTAGCGCTGGACGAGCGTGAACGTGGGGCTCGTCACCGGTCCCGCGACGTCGGCGCCGTCGCAGCAGGCCTGCACCAGCGTGGTCTTCCCCGCTCCCAGCGGGCCGTCGAGCGCGACGAACACACGGTGGCGCACGGCCAGCCGGCCGAGCTCGCGGCCCCAGCGACACAGACGCTCGAGATCCAGACACGTCGCCGAGACCTCCCGAACCGTACCGGGTTCCTGGATCACGGCGACCTCGCGGAGTCCGACGCGACCGGCACTCCGGGCTCACGGGCATCTCCGTTCGCCTCGATCTTCGCGCGCACCTCGAACAGCTCGTCGCGGAGACGGGCCGCCGTCTCGAAGTCCAGGGCGGCCGCCGCGGTACGCATCTCCTTCTCGAGCGTCTCGGCCAGCTCCTGCGCAGAGAGGTCCGCGTAGGCCCCCGAGCGCTCCGCGACGGCCGGCTCCGCGGTGGCGTCCGCCACGGCCGTGGAGAAGCGGATCTCGTTCACCGACTTCACGATCGACCGCGGCTCGATCCCGTGCTCGCTGTTGTGCGCCGCCTGCACCTCGCGCCGGCGTCCCGTCTCGTCGATGGCGCGCCGCATCGAGTCCGTGACCCGGTCCGCGTAAAGGATCGCCTTCCCGCGGACGTTGCGGGCGGCGCGGCCGATCGTCTGGATGAGCGACCGGTCCGACCGGAGGAAGCCCTCTTTGTCGGCGTCGAGGATGGCGACCAGCGAAACCTCGGGGAGATCGAGCCCCTCGCGCAGAAGGTTGATCCCCACGAGCACGTCGAAGGCGCCCAGCCGGAGATCGCGGAGAATCTTCACGCGGTCGATCGTGGCGATATCGGAGTGCAGGTAGCGGACCTTCACACCGCGCATCGCGAGGAACTCCGAGAGGTCCTCCGCCATCCGCTTCGTCAGCGTGGTCACGAGCACCCGCTCGCCGCGCCCCGTCCGCTCCGTGATCTCGCCGAGCAGGTCGTCGACCTGACCGCGCACCGGCCGGATCTCGACCTCCGGATCGAGCAGACCGGTCGGACGGATCAGCTGCTCCACGACCACCCCCTGGCTCTTCGCCAGCTCGTAGTCGCCCGGCGTGGCGGAGACGAACACGACGCGCGGAACCAGCTCCTCGAACTCGTCGAACGACAGCGGCCGGTTGTCGAGCGCGGACGGGAGCCGGAAGCCGAACTCGACGAGCGTCCGCTTCCG
The DNA here is from genome assembly GCA_033720355.1 of Gemmatimonadota bacterium. Classification (GTDB taxonomy): domain Bacteria; phylum Gemmatimonadota; class Gemmatimonadetes; order Palauibacterales; family Palauibacteraceae; genus Palauibacter. Next base: position 12,131 of record JAWWCR010000087.1, on the reverse strand, counting down.
GCTCTGATCCCCCTCATACATGCCGCCGATCTGCGGCACCGACACGTGCGACTCATCGATGATCATCAGGAAATCATCGGGGAAGTAGTCGAGCAGACAGTACGGCCGTTCGCCGGCGGCGCGTCCGTCGAGGTGACGGCTGTAGTTCTCGATCCCCGAGCAGAACCCCATCTGCCCGATCATCTCGAGGTCGAACCGGGTACGCTGCTCGAGCCGCTGCGCCTCGAGGAGCTTCCCATCGGTGCGCAGATCGAGAAGCCGGTCTTCCATCTCGACGTAGATGCTCTCGATGGCGCGCTCGAGCTGATCCTGCGGCGTCGCGTAATGCGTCGCGGGGAAAATCGCCGTCTGCGGCAGCCGTGTGATCGTCGCGCCCGTGAGCGGGTCGATCTTCGAGATCCGCTCCACCGTATCGCCCCACAGCTCGACCCGGACACCCTGTTCCTCGTACGCCGGCATGATCTCGACCACGTCGCCCCGCACGCGGAACGACCCGCGTTTGAAGTCGAGATCGTTCCGCGAGTACTGGATTCGGACGAGACCCGACAGGATGTCGCGCCGGGAGATCTCCTCGCCTTCCGAGATCGTCAGCATGAGGTCGCGGTATCCGACCGGGTCGCCCAGGCCGTAGATCGCCGAGACCGACGCCACGACGATCACATCGCGGCGTTCCATCAGGGAGGAGGTCGCGCGCAGACGGAGGCGGTCGATGTCCTCGTTGATCGAGGCGTCCTTCTCGATGAAGGTGTCCGTCGCCGGGACATACGCCTCGGGCTGATAGTAGTCGTAGTAGGAGATGAAGTACTCGACGGCGTTTCGCGGGAAGAACTGCCTGAGCTCGCCGTAGAGCTGGGCCGCCAGGGTCTTGTTGTGGCTCATGACCAGCGTCGGCAGACCCGTCCGCGCCGCGAGCGCGGCCATCGTGACCGTCTTCCCGCTCCCCGTCACGCCGAGAAGCGTCTGCCACCGGTCGCCGCGGGCCACGCCCTCGGTCAGCTGCCTGATCGCCTCCGGCTGATCGCCGGTCGGCTCGAATGGGAGCTGAAGGTCGAAGACCCCGTCGTTGAGCACGATGTCGGGCACGTGGTACATCCGATTCACAGATTCTCGGCCCGCGTCGGGGCGCCCCGCACGAGGCGGCCCCGCCGGCGGGCGGACTCCCCGGACGGCGAGCGATCGATACCCCCGGTCGATGGGGGGCTACACAGTATCGCCCCGAGGGGCTTTCGGGAAGTGTTCGGTCCCTCACGCGACAGCCTTCTCTCGACTCGCCGGATTCGAATCGCGCGGGGCTCCGCGCCGGGTCGGATGCTACTCGAGCGTCAGATCGGACTCGCCGAAGGATTCCTTGCGCTCGACCGACAGGACGCCCTTCACCCGCTGGACGCGGCGCATGACCTTCTTCAGGTGGCTCAGGTTCTCGACCTCGACCACGAACTGGCCTCGCATGCCGCCCTCGACAGCCTTGATGTCCGCAGACTGGATGTTCGTCCCCGTGTCGGTGACGGCCTTCGCGATATCGGCGAACAGGCCGTGCCGATCCGTGCCCTCCATGACGATGCGGACGAGGAAGCGGCGCGCCGCGTCGTCGTCCCACTCGATGTCCACGCGGCGCTCGGGGTCGTCGGAGAGGTGGAGGACGTTCGGGCAGTCCTTCCGGTGGATCGAGATCCCCCGGCCACGTGTGATGTAACCCGTGACATCATCGCCTGGAACTGGTTGGCAACATTGAGAATAACGGATGACGAGATTGTCGAGTCCGTGGATCCGGATTCCCTTCCCGCCCCCCGACCAGACCTTGTCGACGAGGCGGTTGAGCGGGCTCGGCTCACGTTCCGGCTCATCGGGGGCGAGCTCGGGGAAGACCGCCCGGGCCACCCGCGTGAGGCTCACGTCCCCGCGCGACGTGGCCGCGTAGAGATCGTCTATCGTCTCGTACCCGAGCTTCTCGGCGGCCGCCTGGACCGCGGCGTCGTCCGGTTTGCCGCGCTTCACGCGGCGGAAGCGCCGGGTGAGGATGTCGCGCCCGAGCCGGATCGCGCTCTCCCGCTCTTCGGCCTTGATCCACTGACGGATCTTGTGACGCGCCTTCGAGGTGCGGACGAACCCGAGCCAGTCGCGGCTGGGCGTCTGCGACTCGGAAGTCAGGATCTCCACGGTCACGCCGTTCCGGAGCGGTCTGCTGAGCGGGGTGATTCGGCCATTCACCCGCGCCCCCGAGCACCGAAGCCCGACCTCGGTATGGACGGCGAAGGCGAAGTCGATGGGGGTCGCCCCCTTCGGCAGCTGCTTCACGTCGCCGGCGGGGGTGAACACGAAGATCTCGTCCTGGAAGAGGTCGATCCTGAGGAATTCGAGGAACTCTTCGGGCTCGCGGGTTTCCTGCTGCCACTCCAGGACCTGACGGAACCACGCCAGCCTCTCGTCGACCTCGTCCCCTTCCCGCCGCCCCTCCTTGTACCGCCAGTGCGCGGCGATCCCGTATTCGGCCGTACGGTGCATGTCGTGCGTCCGGATCTGGATCTCGTAGAGGCGCCCGCCGGGTCCGAAGATGGTCGTGTGGAGGCTGCGATACATGTTCGACTTCGGCGTGGCGATGAAGTCGTGAAAGCGGTGGGTGAGCGGGGTCCATCGGTTGTGGACGATCCCGAGAGCGTGATAGCAGTCGGGCACGGTATGCACGAGGATCCGCATCGCGAGCATGTCGTACAGCTCCTCGAACGGCTTGTCGCGTTTGATCATCTTGCCGTAGATGGACCAGAGGTGCTTCGGCCTGCCCGTCACGGTGCACTCGAGCCCTGCGGTCTCGAGCTCCTCCCGCAGGGGCTCCTCCATCTGTCGGATGAGGCTCTCCCGCTCCTTGCGCGACTGCTGGACCTTCTTCGCGAGGTCGCGGTACTCGTCCGGCTCGAGGTGCTTGAAGGCGAGATCCTCGAGCTCCCACTTGACCCGCGCGACCCCGAGGCGGTGCGCGAGCGGCGCGTAGATCTCGCGGGTCTCGAGAGCGATCCGCTCACGCTGCGCATCCGACACGTGCTCGAGCGTCCGCATGTTGTGGAGTCGGTCGGCGAGCTTGACGAGGATCACCCGCGCGTCGCGCGCCATCGAGAGCAGCAGCTTGCGGTAGGTTTCGACCTGACGCTCGGCCATCGAGCCGAACTCGAAGCGGGCGAGCTTGGTGAGCCCGTCGACGATCATCCCGATCTCCTCGCCGAACTCGCGGTGGATCTCCTCGATGGGGGTTCCCGTGTCCTCCACGACGTCGTGGAGAAGCGAGGCGGCGATGCTCACGGTGTCGAGGTGGATCTCGCTCAGGATCCGCGCCACCTCGACGCAGTGGGTGATGTAGTCCTCGCCCGAGGCGCGTTTCTGCCCCTCGTGCTTCTCCTGGCTGTACTGAAAGGCGAGCGCCAGGAGGTCGAGATCGAGCCTGTGCTCGTGCGGGGCGATGACCTCGAGGAGCGCCTCGGGCAGCATCGAGCGCGGCCCGGCCGTCGACCGTGCGCCCTTCCCCGTCGCTGTCTTCGCACCGCTCTCCATCGGACTCGTCTCGTGACCGTGACACCCACCCGCCGGTCACGGGCTCGCGACCGACCCTGTAAGCTGCCTCCCTCCTACACCAACGCAAGCGCCGGCGTGCCCGGCCCGTGTGGCGGGCCGGCGACGCGTTTCTCGCGTGATGGGGCAGCGGGGGCTCCGTCGTGGCGGCGGAGTCCCGGAACCACCGACCAGGAGGCAACAGATGTCCACCACCCGGTTCCACGCCCATCTCGCGGTCGCCCTGGCGGCCGGCTTCGGCCTCGCGGTTACCGCCGCCCTGCCGTCCGCCGGGCTCGCCGCCGCCGGAGACGCGAACTGCCGCGCGCTCACCGGTCGCGCCATGGATGGCATCCGATCGAGCCTGCGCTCCGGCTACACCGCCGCGCAGGCGGACGCGCGCAAGAACGGCTCCAACGGCGCCTACGCGGTGGCGGCGACGAACAGCCAGAATCTGATCAAGCGAGCGCTGGACAGGGCGGAGACCATGTTCTCGCAGCACGGCAGCTCGCGCTCGGTGTCGGCCGCCGAGGCCGGCACGATCAAGGAACACGCCCGCGCGATCATCGAGGTGCTGCCGGAAGCGGCCCACTGGGCCACGATCAGCGAGATCTACCACGACAGCCCGGACGCGCTGGCCGCGTACGAGGGCGCCGTCGCTGGTCTCGCGCAAGGGCAGGCGCTGTTCGCCGACGCGGGCCGCTGCTACATGGCCGGTCTCTAGCCCGTCGCGCCGCAACCGGGAACGGGAGCGCCGGCTCGCCCGGGATCACCCGCACATGCCGCGCTCGCGGAGGCTCACGTAGGCCCCGTCGCCGAGCACGATATGATCGCGCACGGGGATGCCGAGCAGCCGCCCGCTCTCTACGAGCTGGCGGGTGACGGCGATGTCCTCCGGCGACGGCTCCGGATCGCCGCTCGGGTGATTGTGCGCGAGGATGAGACTCGCGGCCCCCGCGGCGATCGCCGGGGCGAACACCTCGCGGGGGTGGACGAGCGACGAGTTGAGCAGCCCGACGGTCAGACAACGCTCGATGAGGACCCGGTTTTGCGTGTCGAGGTGCAGCGCCCAGAACTCCTCCTGCCGGCGGTCGCGGAGGAGCGGACCGAGGCGGCCGTAGACATCGCGCGGGCCCCGCACCCGGCGGATCTCGCGGGCCGGCTCGGCGGCCAGGCGGCGTCCGAGCGTGAGGGCGGCGCACACCGCGGCCGCCCGCGCCGGACCGACACCGGCGGTCTGCTCGAGACCGCGCGGCTCCGCCACCGCGAGCCGGCGCAGCGACCCCTCGTGCGCCGCGAGGAGGTCGGTCGCGACGTCGACGGCCGAGCGGCCCGCCGCCCCGGACCCCAGCACGACCCCCAGGAGCTCGGCCGTCGTGAGCGCATCGCCCCTCAGCCTGAGCAAACGTTCCCGAGGGCGCTCCTCCACCGCGATCTCCCGCATTCTCGGACTCATACGCCGAGTCTCGGGCGTCACGTCAAGCGATTCTCAACGACGACGGCGCCGGTCGCGGCGCTCCCCCCGGGCACGATTCGTGATCCGGCGTGGGGACGGTAGATTCACCCGGGTCGAGATCCATCCCCCTGATCGGAGGCACCGTGAGCTCCCGAACGCTACGCGCCGTCGTCCTCGCAGCCGTCCCCCTCGTCGCGGCGGCGTCGCTGTCCGCCCAGTCCGTCCTCCTCCGCCTCGCTCCCGAGGCGGGGCTCGAGTCCCGCTACCGGATGGACATGACGATGTATATGGACAACCCCATGGTGTCTTCCGATGAGCCGTTCATGATCTCGACGATCGAGACGACGCAGACGGTCGTCGGGGTCGAAGGCGATGTCGTCGAGTACAGCATGCGGACCGATGCGGTCGACATGCAGACGCCCGCCATGCCGGCGCTCCAGCAGCAGATCCCCGACGTGACGGGGCAGGTCCAGGTCATGAAGATGGACACCCGGGGGCGGATGGTATCCGTCGACACGGGCGACCCGGCGGTGGACGAACAGACGCAGCAGGCCATCGGTCAGCTCGGAGGGATGGGTCTCGAGCTTCCCGAGCAGCCCGTCTCGCCCGGCGAGAGCTGGCAGGCGACGCTCGACTTCTCGCCTCAGGGGATGCCCGGTGGAGCCGGCATGACGATGCAGATGCAGATGACCTACACGCTGACCGGCGTCTCGTCCTCCGGCGGATCGCAGCTCGCGACGATCTCGTACGAGGGTCCGATCACCATGTCGGGCGAGGGGTCGGCATCGGGGATGAGTGCCTCGGGCCGGACGTCGGGCTCGATCGTGTTCGACGTCACCGTCGGGCGGATCCGGACCAGCGAGATGGAGATGTCGCTCGACATGAACGCGATGGGGATGGCGATCAAGATGAACCAGTCGATGACGATGACGCTCATCGACTGAGCGCGGTCGCCTACCCGCCGGGCTCCTGCTCTACCGGGTCGTCCGGCGGAGTCCACCCCCCGCCGAGGGCACGATACAGGTCCACCAGCGACGACAGACGCAGCCCCAGCGCCTCCGACACGGCCAGCTCGGCCGAGAACTCGGAGCGCTGGACATCGAGCACCTCGAGGTAGCTCGTCATCCCCCCGTCGTAGCGCGCCCATGACAGGATGGCGGCGTTCTGCGCGGCCCTGAGCTGGATGAGGCGCTGGCGGTATTCGGCCTCGTATCGATGCACCGCCACCATCGCGCTCTCTACCTCGCGGAAGGCGTTCAGGATCGTCTGCTCGTAGCTCGCCAGCGCCTGCCGGGTACGCGCCACCTCGATCTCGACGCGCTGGTCGTTCTGACCGGCGTCGAAGAGGGGCGCGAACAGGTCGGCCGCCATGTTCAGGAATCCGGTCGTCGCGCTCGCGAACGTCGCTCCGAGGTTCGCCGACAGCGTGACCGAGGGGTACTTGAGCGCCTCCGCGACCCCGATCCGCGCCGTCTGAGCGGCCAGCGCGTGCTCTGCCGCCAGGATGTCGGGACGTCTGTCGAGGAGCTCCGACGGCAGCCCCGCGGGCAGGTCCGGGGGGAGCATGGCGTCGGAGAGGGCGTCCCCCCGCGGGATCTCCGTGGGAGGCGACCCGATGAGAAACGCGATCAGGTTCTCGGTCTGCGCCCGCAGACGCCGGAAGGTCTCTACCGCCGTCTCGGCGACCGCCAGCTCGATCTCGCCCTGGTTGACCTCCACCTCGGAGATGACGCCCGCCGAGAACCGGACGGTCAGGATGTCGAGGCTCTCGCGGCGGGCATTCGCGGTCGCTTCCGAGATGCTCAACCGGTTGTCGAGGTCGCGCAGGAACAGGTACTGGTCGGCGACCTGCGCCACCAGGGCGATCGTGACCCCTCGATACACCTCTTCGGTCGCCAGGAGGTCGCGAAGCGCCGCCTCGTTCGTCCGACGGATCCGCCCGAACAGGTCGGCCTCCCAGCTGACGGCCAACGCCCCGGTGGCGCTCGGCTGCACCGCACCCTCGGCGGTCGTGTCGTCGAGCCCGCCCGACGCGACCGCGTCGATCCGGGGGATCAGGTTGGCCTCCTGGAAGCCGAGGGCGGCGCGCGCCTCCTCGACCCTCGCGAGCGCCACGTCGAGATCGCGGTTGTTTGCGAGCGCCGTCTCGATCAGCTCCTGGAGGACCGGGTCGCGGAACAGCTCCCACCACGGCAGATCCGCGACCGATTCGACGGAGGGCATCGGCGCCGGGGGACCGACCAGGCTGTCGGCCGGGGGGGCGTTCGCCGACGTCTCGCGGTACTCGGCGTGCTCGGGGGTGACGGGGCGCGCGTAGTCGGGGCCGACCGTGCACCCGGCCGCGACCGAAGCCGCGAGGGCCGCTCGAAGCACGCCGCGCACCCGAGTGCCGCCGTCAGGTCGCATGAGCGGGCTCCGAGAGAGCCTTGATCCTGCCGAGCGGCACGATACGGAACGCCACGACGAGGTACACGACGGCGGTCCCGATCTGGACCACCCGCGTGAAGGCCTTCGCGTCCGCGTCCCCGTACATGCTCGTCGTCGAGGCGACCACGAGGATGGCGGTCTGGAACGCCATGGTCCACAACGGTCCCTTCGGGTCCCCGCGGAACGTCCGCCACCCGAAGTACAGACCACCGAGCAGGGTGAGCAGGAGGAAGAAGGGGAACTGCGGCATCATCACCAGCATCTCGTACATGATGACCGCCGTCAGGCCGCCCATCGCGTTCCCCACCAGCAACGCCTTCCCGGCCTGGACCCCCGACGCCATGTCTGGGCGGACGCTCAGGAACGCCGCGAACACCAGCACGATCACCGCCGTGCTTCCGGTGATGAAGAAGAAACAGACGAGGGGGTAGACCACCAGCGTGTTCAGACGCGCGAACTCCGCCGCGTACCGCGCCGACGGCCTCACTGCGGTCGCCTCGGCCTCGGCCTGCGCCTCGGCATCGCTCGAGAGGGGAGGGTCCGGGATCAGGACGTGAGACAGCAATACGACGCCGAGGGCGACGACCGCCCCCCAGACCAGCCCCTCGGCAACCACCGAGGACACCTCGATCGACTGGAGACCGACGACCGGGATCACGGTGGCCCCGATCAGCAGGAGCGCGATCGCCGTCGACGAGGCGCCGCGCCCCGCAGCGTAGTAGAGCAGATAGACGACGAGCCCGTCGACCAGGAGAAACACGCCCGGGTACGGGAGAAGGGCGCTGCTCAGAAGCATCCCCAGAATCCCGAGAAGACCGAGCACGCCGACGATCCCGACAAAGAGCTTCACGCTCGGACGTGGCTTCCCGCTGCCGAGCAGGTTGATCGTCAGCACCGGCGCGACGTACGAGAGCTGCCAGTCGATGCCCATCGCGATCGCAACCGAGAGCGTCGCGCCCAGTGCGTACCGGTAGGTGCGGACGACCCGGATGTCGTCGCGCCAGTCGGGCCGGTCGCTACCGGACATAGGAGATGTAGCTCACGATCCGGTGACGCAGCCAGGCGATCGCGTTCAGCACGGGTCGTCGAGCCGTGTACACCACGATGTCCGCCTGCGCGCCGACGCGGAGGAGACCGCCGACCTCCTCGCGCTCGACGTTGATGGCGACCGGGAAGCGCTGCGGCTCGCGGAGCCACCCGCTCGACCCGGACACCTGCTCGAGCTGGCCGCGCGAACCGCTGAAGCCGGATTGCACGCCGAACCCGACGCTCCGCACGGACCCGCGGAACACCCGTCCGGGGGCCACGTCGAGGACGATGTCGACCGGGTCGCCCGGGTCGAGGTTCCCGAGGTTGTTCTCCCGCAGATCGGCCTCGATCCACAACTCGTTGTCGGTGATCACCACGCCGAGCGGTTGCCCCGCGGCCGCGTAGTGCCCCACGTCGACGGTGAAGTTCTCGACGGCCCCGTTCGCGGGCGCGGTGATCGTGGTGAACGCCAGGTTGAGCTCGGCCTGTTGCAGCGAGGCGATGGCGGATCGCACGCGCGCGTTCGCGTCCCCCTCTGCGCCGAGCTGCCGTCTGGCCGCCTCCAGACTGGCTTCCGCGGCATAGCGCCGCTCCTGGGCGGACTCGAGCGCCGTCTCCGCCTGGTCGCGGTCGGACTGCGACAGGGCCCCGGGGTTCTGCGCCTGGATCGCCTCGACGCGGTTGTAGTTGCGCTGCGCCCGGTCGAGCGCCGCCTCGGCCACTCCGAGCTGCGCCGCGGCCGCCTCGACCCCGGCGCTCTGCGCGCTCACCTGCTGGACCACGTCCTCCAGCGCGGCCCGGGCGCCATCGACGGCGATCTGATACGGGCGCGGATCGATCTGGAGGATCCGCTCGCCCGGGGTGACCGTCGAGTGCAGCCGCACGTCGATCTCGGTGATGTAGCCGCCCACCTCGGGGACGATCGGGACGACGAGGGCGGCCACGCGAGCCTGATCGGTGAAGGGCGTGTGCCGGTCGGCGAGTACGTACCACACGAACACCACGATGGCCGCGATGAGAACGCCGATGACCTTCCGACGCACCGGATCCTTCTCCCCGGGCGCTTCGGGCGCGGGAGCCGCCGGTCCGGCGCCGGCCCCGGCGTCGGTCACTGCCTCGGGGGGCGTCGCGCCCTCCACGTCAGACGGGCTCGCTCACGGCGGCCGCCCCCTCGTCGGCGGCGGGCGGCACATCCATGAGCAACCACGCCTCGAAGAGCTCCCACCCCACCGCCAGGACCACCGCTCCCACGAACAGACCGATGAGCCCGTAGAGGATGAGACCGCCGATCGCGCCGATCAGGATCACCGGCATCGGGACGTCGAGCCCCCGTCCGAGGAAGATCGGCTTGAGGATCATGTCGCTGGTCCCGGCCAGCAGGCTCCAGACCGCGAAGACGATCGCGATCCCGGTGCTGTCGGCGGCGGAGAAGAAGTAGATGATCGCGGGGATCGTGACGATGACCGCCGGCAGCTGGAGGATGCCGAGGACGAGGACGAGCACCGTCCATATCCCCCACCCCGGGATGTGCACGAAGAAGAAGCCCGCGCCGACCAGGGTCGCCTGGACGGTGGCGATCCCGAGAACCCCGAGGGCCACGCTCTTGATAGTGGCCCCGATCAGCTCGACGAAGCTCTCGGCCCGCGGACCCCCGATCCGTTTGAGGACCCCGGCGCTGGCCGACACGCCGCCCGGCGCGTAGGCGAGCATGATGCCGGAGATGATGAGCGCCAGGACCAGGTGGCCGACCGTCCCCAGCAGCCCGCGGATCTTCCCGATGATCCAGGTGCCGAGGGTCCGGATCTGCGGGGCGTACCGCTCGGTCGCCGCCTGTATGTCGGAGTCGGCGAGCGACCAGGCCTCGTAGATCCGCGGCCCGACGATCGGCCAGCCGCGGACGTTCTCGCGGGGCGGCGGAACCTGGAGCTCGCCCGACTGGATCTGCTGGCTGAACCCGCGTGTCGATTCCACGACCGACTCGACGACCTTGAAGGTCGGATAGATCGTGATGGCGATCGCGATCAGCGCGAAGAGCGTCCCGGCGAGCCCCCGCCGCCCGCCGACCAGCTTCAACAACCCCTGGAAGGGCGTGTAGAAGGTCACCGCGATGATGATCGCGGTGATGATCGGGATCACGAAGGGACGGAAGATCTGGAAGCACCAGATCACGAGCCCCGCCAGGATGGCGAGTCGTACCGCGACCACGACCGAAACGTCGAGTATCCGCTTCCGCTTCTCGGCCTGATCCGCGCCGGTCGTTGCTGCGTCCATCAACGCACCTCCGAAAGCCTGACGAATCGGGCGCCCCTCGGGGACGCCCGCTCAGGTCGCCAAGATCGGGGGGGATGCCGAATGCCACAATGGCGGGCCGGGCACGGTGCGGGGGCCGGACAGGGGCGCCGCGCGAGGGCCCCTCAAGAACCTCCTACGTGGGCCGGCCGTGGCACTTCTTGTACTTCTTGCCGCTCCCGCACGGACACGGGTCGTTGCGGCCCGGCTCCTTCTCGGCCGTGATAGGATCGGCGGAGCGCCGCACCTGGCCGGTGCCGAGCGCGGCCCTGGCGCCGGTGTCGTCGGGCCGCAGGTCGTCCTCCACCCGGGCGGCGGTCGCCACACCGGCCGCGCTGAACGCCGGCTCGCGCTCCTCCGCCGGACCCGCGGCGGCGGGCGCCTCGGGCGGGCGCACGGCGCCCGCGGGGAATTGATCGGCCGGACCGGTCATCCCGGTCACCTGCGGCGCCCGCGGGCGGACCGGCCGTCGCACCTCGATCTGCGCCCGGAAGAACCGGTTCGCGACGGTCTGCCGGATGTCGGTGATCAGGTGGACGAACAGCTCGTACGCCTCCTTCTTGTATTCGATCAGCGGGTCCTTCTGCCCCCACGACCGGTAGCCGATCGACGAGCGCAGGTGATCGAGGTCGTACAGGTGGTCCTTCCACTTCTCGTCGAGCACCGAGAGCACGACGAAGCGGAGCACCTGCTCCCACAGCTCCCTGAAGCTTTCGAGCTTCTGGTGGTACTGCTCGTGCGCGTTCTCGACCACCTGGTCGTGGAGCGCGTCGCTGTCGGCCCAGTTGTCGGCGCTCGCCGCCCTGCTCTCGTCGGCCTTGCCCTCGTGGGGGCTGGACGCGCGTGGCAGGAAGTCGTTGTGGAGGAAGTACTCGATGAGCAGCCGGTCGCGCAGACCGGAGAGGTCCCATTCGTCCTGTGAGCTTCCCGACGGCACGTACTGCTCGAGCTCCTCGCGGATCGCCTCCTCGATCATCTCCCACGTCTCGCCCTTGAGGTCCTCGCCTCCCTCGAGAGCGTACAGCCGGAGGTCGTAGACGACCTCGCGCTGCTGGTTCATCACGTCGTCGTACTCGAGCAGCCGCTTTCGGGCGTCGAAGTTCTGCATCTCGACGCGCTTCTGGGCGCGCTCGATCGACTTCGTGATCCACGGGTGGGTGATGACCTCGCCTTCCTCCACCCCGAGACGATCCATGATCTTCGCGACCCGCTCGGGCATGAAGAGCCGCATCAGGTCGTCTTCGAGCGACAGGAAGAACAGGCTCGCCCCCGGATCGCCCTGACGCCCCGACCGACCGCGCAGCTGGCGGTCGATGCGGCGCGACTCGTGCCGTTCGGTGCCGAGGATCTGGAGCCCGCACGGGGGCTCTTCCTCGCACCCGCGCTCCTTGAT
>JAWWCR010000086.1:0-19159 GCA_033720355.1 Gemmatimonadota bacterium | reverse complement strand
GAGAAGCAGTACGTGGTCACGGGTGTCTCGCCGGACGACCCGGAGTTCATCGACCTCCAGCGGTTTCGCAACGTGATCGTGTTCGGCGGGCCCGACGATCCGTACCTCCAGGAGGCGGCGGAGGCGGGCGGCTTCGTGCTCTCGACGCTCGAGCCGGGGCGGGTGTTCCAGGCGTACGACGTGTGGGCGCTCAACCAGCAGGTCACGGCGGTCTACCTGCGTCGCGGCAACGAGGCCGCCACGTGGCGCGAGGCACTTCCATCGGTGCTGACGGCGATCGACCAGAGCTTCCGCGAATACGTCCACAACCGGATGTTCGCGACGCCGCCGGATTCGACGCTCAGCCGAGAGCTGTCCGAGCGGTTCGGCTTCAGCATGACGGTGCCCGAGCTGTACGATCGCGTCGCGCGCGAGACGGAGCCCGGCGACAGCCTGGTGATCCTGCGGAACGACAACCCCGATCCCGCGTCGCTCATCCGGTCGTTGCTGGTCGACTGGCGGCCCACGGTGGACTCGCTCACGGTCGAGCTCGCGCTCCAGTGGCGCGAGAGCCTGGACGACGTGCAGTACAACGTCGCGCAGGGGATCGACACGTCGCACTCGGCGATCACGGAGTTCACGGTCGATGGCCGGCCGGCGCTCGAGGTCACGGGGGTGTGGAACGACATCCGGGGCAACTTCCCGGCGGCGGGGCCGTTCATGGTGTGGCTCGTCGACTGTCCGGGTCGCACGTACTTCATCGACGCGTGGCTCTACGCGCCGAACGAGCCCAAGTACGAGTACATGCTCCAGCTCCAGGAGATTCTGGGCTCGTTCCGCTGCGGTTGACGGGGGCGTTAGTGTAGTCGCCGGCGAGCCCAGAGACCCTACTCTTCAGGACCCCGGATGTCCTTCGTTCACCTGCACACCCACAGCGAGTACTCGCTTCTCGACGGAGCGAACCGTCTCGACGACCTGATCGAGGCGGCGGTCCGGATGGATATGCCGGCGATCGCGCTCACCGATCACGGCAATCTGTTCGGCGCGTGGGAGTTCCAGGAGAAGGCGCGGAAGAAGGACATCAAGCCGATCATCGGGTGCGAGGCGTATGTGGCGTACGGCGATCGCCGCTCGCGCGAGCGCCCCGAGCGCGCGCCGGCGAACTACGCGCACCTGGTCCTCCTCTCGATGAACCGGACGGGGTACCACAACCTCGTGAAGCTCTCCTCGATCGGTTACACGGAAGGCTTCTATCACCGGCCCCGGATCGATCACGAGGTGCTCGAGGCACACGCCGAGGGGATCGTATGTCTCTCGGCGTGTCTCGCGGGTGAGGTGGCCCGCTACCTCCAGCACGAGCGCTACGACGACGCGAAGGCCGCGGCCGAGTGGCACGCGCGGGTGTTCGACGGGCGCTACTGGCTCGAGCTCCAGAACCACGGGATCCCCGACCAGGAGAAGGTGAACGAGGGGATCGTCGCGATCGCCGAAGAGCTCGGGCTCCCGCTGGTCGTCACGAACGACGCGCACTACCTCGAGCGCGGCGACGCGGACGCGCACGACACGCTGCTCTGTATCGGGACGGGGAAGGACAAGGACGACCCGAACCGGCTGCGGTTCTTCGGCGAGGAGAGCTACTTCAAGTCGGCCGACGAGATGGCGGCGCTCTTCCCCGACCGGCCCGAGGTGATCGAACAGACGCTCGAGATCGCCGACCTGTGCGACGTCCAGTTCGAGAAGAAGTACCACCTGCCGAGCTTCCCGCTCGAGAAGGAGTACGCCGACCCCGACGCGATGCTGCGCGCCAAGTCGGAGGAGGGCGCGCGCGAGCGCTACGGCGACCCGCTCCCCGACGACGTTTCCGACCGTCTCCACTATGAGCTCGACGTCATCGAGAAGACGGGGTACGCGGGATACCTCCTCATCGTGTGGGATTTCATCGAGGCGGCCCGGGCGCGGGGGATCCCGGTGGGCCCCGGTCGCGGCTCGGCGGCGGGCTCGATCATCTGCTACGCGCTCGGGATCACCGACGTCGACCCGCTCGAGTTCGATCTGATCTTCGAGCGGTTCCTCAACCCCGAGCGCGTGTCGATGCCCGACATCGACGTCGATTTCTGCTACGAGCGGCGCGGCGAGATCATCGAGTACGTGCGGGAGCGCTACGGGCACGAGTCGGTCGGGCAGATCATCACGTTCGGGACGATGAAGGCGCGGGCCGCGATCCGGGACGTGGGGCGGGTTCTCGGGTTCTCCCCCTCCGACACCGACCGGCTGGCGAAGCTGGTCCCCAACGACCCGGGCGCGTCGATGACGGCGAGCGACGCCCGCAACGAGGTTCGCGAGCTTCGCGAGCTCGATCGCGAGGATCCGGCGATCCACAAGCTCCTCGACTACGTCGAGCGGATCGAGGGGCTGTCGCGCCACAGCTCGGTGCACGCCGCGGGCGTGGTGATCGCCCCGGGGCCGCTCGACGAATACGTCCCGGTGTGCTCGGACACGAGGACCGACACCGAGTCGGTCATCACCCAGTTCGACATGAACGCGCTCGAGAAGGCCGGGATGCTAAAGATGGACTTCCTCGGTCTCCGAACGCTGACCGTGATCCACGACGCGGCCGACATGGTCGGGGAGCGGCACGGGGTGAAGGTCGACTGGGAGGAGATCGGTCTCGACGACCCGGCCGTCTATCGGATGCTGGCGAGCGGCCGCACGAGCGGGGTCTTCCAGTTCGAGTCGAGCCTCGCGACGGACAAGCTGCGCGCCATGCGGTGCGACCGGTTCGACGACCTCGTGGCCGTGAACGCGCTCATCCGTCCCGGACCGCTCGATTCGGGGATGACCGACGTCTACATCAAGCGGAAGCGCGGGTTCGAGAAGGTGGAGTACCCGCACCCCGACCTCGCCGAGGTCCTCGAGCCCACCTACGGCGTGATCACCTATCAGGAGCAGGTGATGCGCGTCGCGAACGTCCTCGCCGGGTTCTCGCTCGCCGAAGCGGATGTCCTCAGAAAGGCGGTGGGGAAGAAGGACGCCGATCTCACCGACCAGGTGCTCGGCGAGTTCGTCGAACGCGCGACCGCGCGCGGGGTCGAGACGGCGAACGCGAAGGAGATCGCCGAGCTGATCCGTACGTTCGGTCGCTACGGGTTCAACAAGGCGCACTCGGTCGCGTACGCGCTTCTCTCCTACCAGACGGCGTGGCTCAAGGCGCACTACCCGCCGGAGTTCATGGCCGCGCTTCTCTCTTCGGAGATCGGGAGCACCGACGCCGTCGTCTCCTACATCGGCGAGGCGCGGAGCATCGGGATCCCCGTGCTGCCGCCCTCGGTCAGCGAGTCGCGCTACCGGTTCACGGTGGTCGACAACCCGGCCGACGAGGGCGGCGCCGCGGCGATCCGCTTCGGGCTCGGGGCGATCAAGGGCGTGGGTCACTCGGCGATCCAGTCGATCATCGAGGCGCGCGAGGAGGCGCCCTTCGAGGGTCTGCTCGACTTTCTCGAGCGCATCGATCTCAGGCTCAACAACAAGCGTGTAGTCGAGGCGCTGATCGGCGCGGGGGCGCTCGACGAGTTCGGCGAGCGCGCGGCGCTCGCGGCGGGGCTCGAGCTGATGCTCAACGAGGCGCAGGCACGGCGTCAGGAGGCCGAGTCGGGTCAGACGTCGCTCTTCGGCGGGGGCGACGGCGAGGGGACCGAGCGTCCGGCCCCGCAGCTCCCTCTGGTGCCGGCGTGGCCCGAGCGCGAGCGCCTGAAGGAAGAGAAGGATCGGCTCGGGTTCTACATCTCCGGCCACCCGCTCGACCGCTATCGCGAGCTGGTCGAGCTGTACTCTGTAGATGCGAACACGTCGAGGTTCCCGGAAATCCGCGGGCGACAGGTCCAGATCCCCTGCGTCGTCACCGAGAAGTCGGTCCGGGCGTCGCGGCGTGACGGGCGCGAGTGGGCGCGTCTCACGATCGAGGACTTCCACGGCACCGCGACGGCGCTCGCTTTCGGCGACACCTGGCTCGACAACCGCGAGCTCCTGACCGACGACAGGCCGGTGCTGCTGACGGGAACGGTCTCCGACAACTCGCGGGATGATGAGGACCCGCCCATCTTCATCGACTCCGTGCAGCCGCTCGCCGACGTACGGGCGGGTGGCGGAGTCGGGATCCTGATCGAGCTCGCCGAGGGCGATGACATCGAGGAGGGGGCGTTCGAGAAGGCCCGCGAGCTGCTCGAGGCGTGTCCCGGAAGGGGCCCGCTCTTTCTCGAGTGGCGGCGCACGGGAAACGGCGGGTCGACCGCCGGCACGAACGGCGGCGGGAACGGCGGCGGGAAGGGTGCGCACGGGCCCCCGTCGCGGCTCGAGTCGCGGACGCTGCGGGTCGCGCCGAACGCGGCGCTCCTGACGGATCTGCGGATGATCCTCGGGGACCGTGTGAAGCTCGTGCGCGAATGACGGCGGTCCGCGACGCGACGCGGCGCCGAATCCGGACGATCGAGGCAGGATGAGCATAGAGCAGGAAGGGCTCGAAGAGCTCCGCGGGCAGATCGAGGCGCTCCGGACTACGGCCGAACAGCGCGGGATCGACATGGCGGATCAGCTCGCCCCGCTCCAGAAGAAGCTGGATGCCGCGGAGGAGGCCGCGATGGCGGGTCTCTCCCGTTTCGACCGCGTCAAGCTCGCGCGCAACCAGGACCGTCCGTTCACGCTCGACTTCATCGACCACCTGTGCGAGGATTTCTTCGAGCTGCGCGGCGACCGGACCTTCCGCGATGACCCGGCGATCGTCGGCGGGTGGGCGACCTTCGCGGGCCGCTCGGTGATGGTCGTCGGACACCAGAAGGGCCGGGAGATGAAGGAGAACCTCCACCGGAACTTCGGGTCGCCGCACCCCGAGGGGTATCGGAAGGCGAAGCGGCTGTTCAGGCTCGCCGAGAAGTTCGGACGGCCGGTGATCACCTTCGTCGACACCCAGGGGGCGTATCCCGGGATCGGCGCCGAGGAGCGCGGGCAGGCCGAGGCGATCGCAGCGAACCTCTTCGTGATGGCGGGGCTCCGCGTGCCGATCGTCACCTGCGTGATCGGCGAGGGCGGCAGCGGCGGGGCGCTCGGGATCGCCGTCGCCGACCGGGTGCTCATGATGGAGAACGCCATCTATTCGGTGATCTCTCCCGAGGGCTGCGCGGCGATCCTGTGGAGGAGCCGCGAGAAGGCCGAACTCGCCGCCGAGGCCCTCAAGCTGACGGCATCCGATCTGTTCGAGCTCGGCGTCGTCGACGAGGTGGTCCCCGAGCCGCGTGGCGGGGCGCACTCCGACCCGATCGGCGCCATGGCCGCGGTCGGCGAGTCGCTGAAGCGACACCTCGACGAGCTCTCGCGCGTCGACCGGGAGGATCTCGTCGAGCAGCGCCGCGAGAAGTACTACCGGATGGGAGCCTGGGAGGAAGCGTGAGCGATTCGTCGAGCGACGACCGCCGCGACCGCGGCGAGGGACGCGAGGGCGGGGACGAGCGGTCGCGTCTGGATCGGCCACGTCCGGTATCACCCCGTCGTCCCCCGCGTCCGTCGCGGGCCGACGCGCCCGGCCCGCCCCGCCCCGTCCCGGCCAAGCCGGCAGCGGGGGGGGCACCCGGCTCGGCCGCGCCGCGCGGGGCACCCGCCGCGCCGCGCACCGGGGCGACCCAGATCCTCGAGGTCCGGTTCAAGGGCCTGCGGTCCGACTACTTCACGTTTTCGCACCCGGTGCCGCTGCGCGAGCGCGAATACGTCGTGGTCGAGGCGGACCGCGGTCGCGACATCGGCGTCGTGCGGCGCGCCGTGAACGCGGAGGACCTCGCCTGCGAGGGCGGGTGCGACGCGGTGGGCGGTCGCTCGGTGCCGACGCCCGAGAAGCGGATCATCCGGCGTGCGGCTCCCGCCGACGTGAACCGGCTCCTCCAGCTCCGCGAGCAGGAGATGGAGGTGCGGCGGCGGACCCGCGAGCTGGTGGCGCGTCACCGGTTGCGCATGAAGGTCAGCGAGGCCGAGTGGCAGTGGGACCGCAACAAGCTCACGGTCTATTTTACCGCCGAGAAGCGGGTCGACTTCCGGGCGCTCGTCCGCGACATGGCGCGCGCCTTCCGCACGCGCATCGAGCTCCGGCAGATCGGGGTGCGCGACGAGGCGCGTCGCCTCGGCGGGCTGGGACGGTGCCGCCGCGAGCTGTGCTGCCGCGCCTGGCTCCCGTCGATCGAGCCGGTCACGCTCCAGCTCGCCAAGGATCAGGGGCTCTCGCTCAACCCGAGCCAGATCTCGGGGGCGTGCGGGCGTCTGATGAACTGTCTGCGCTACGAGCACGCGATGTACATGCAGGCGAAGAAGCGCTTTCCCGCCGTGGGCCGGACCGTGACGACCGGGAACGGCGAAGAGCGGGTGACGGCGTGGAGCCTGTTCGACGAGACGGTGTCTCTCCAGGGCCGCGACGGACGACGCACGATCCCGCTCGTCCAGCTCAAGGACGAGACCCGCGCGGCGAAACGGTCGGCGCTCGGCGGCGAGTCCGCGGCGTCCGCCGCCGAGCCAACCGTGGAGGACGCCCCGCAGGGCGACGGGTAGGCGGCGTCCCATGGCGAGCTACTACCTCACCACGGCGATCGACTACTCCAACGGCGAGCCGCACCTCGGCCACACCGTCGAGAAGGTGGGCGCGGATGTGATCGCCCGGTACCGCCGCGCCGTCGGCGACGACGTCTGGTTCGTGATCGGGATGGACGAGCACGGCCAGAAGGTCGAGCAGACCGCTGAGGAGCACGGCGTCACGCCGCAGGAGTGGGTCGACTCGATCGCGGCCGCGTTCGTCGACGTGTGGAAGGCCCTCGGGATCTCGCACGACGACTTCATCCGCACTACCGAGCCCCGACACGAGAGCGGCGTCCGGACCCTGATGGAGCGGATCCGCGACAACGGCGACTTCTACACGGCCAAGTACGAGGGGTATTACTGCGCCGGGTGCGAGGCCTTCAAGAAGGAGGACGAGCTCGTCGACGGGCAGTGTCCGCTCCACCCGCAGCGCGAGATCGAGTGGACGGAGGAGGACAACTGGTTCTTTCGTCTCTCGAGCTATCGCGACGCGTTGCTCGAGCACATACGCGAGAACCGGGGGTTCGTCCGGCCGGCGAGCCGCCGAAACGAGATCCTCAAGCTGCTGGAGGGCGGGCTCGAGGACATCTCGGCGTCGCGCAGCCGGATCTCGTGGGGCGTGGATTTTCCGGGCGCCGAGGGCCACTCGGTCTACGTCTGGTTCGACGCGCTACCCAACTACATTACGGCCGTCGGGTTTCCGGACGGTCCCGACTTCGAGACGCGCTGGCCCGCCGCGCTACACATCATCGGCAAGGACATCACCCGCTTCCACTGCGTGATCTGGCCGGCGATGCTGATGGCCGCCGGCGTGGAGCTCCCGGCGACGGTGTGGGCGCACGGGTTCATCAACTTCAGCGGGGGCAAGCTCTCGAAGTCTTCCGGAAAGTCGCTCGAGGTGCCCGATCTGATCGACCGGCACGGTCCCGACGCGCTCCGCTACTTCCTCATGCGCGAGATCCCGTGGGATTCGGATCGGGACTTCGGTTCCGCCGACGACTTCGTGGCGCAGTTCGACCGGCGCTACACCACGGATCTCGCGAACGAACTCGGGAACCTGTTGAACCGCGTGGTCGCGATGGTGGTGAAGTACCGTGACGGTCGGGTCCCGCCCCCGCCCGCCGAGGCGTCATCGCTCGCGGTCGTCGCCGAGGAAGTCCTCGCGGAGTACCGGCTCCGTATGGACGACATGCGGCTCCACCGGGGGGTCGAGGCCGCGATGGACCTGGTGCGGGCGGCGAACGCGTTCGTGGATGACGAGAAGCCCTGGGCGGCGGCCAAGGCCGAGGCGGAAGGGGCGGACCACGGCACCCTGGACACGGTGCTCGGCGATCTGGTGAGGGCGCTCGGGACGGTCGCGACCATGCTGGCGCCCTTCATCCCGACGAAGGCCGCGGAGATGTGGGCCGCGGTCGGGGGGCTCGAGGGTCCTCCGGCGTTCGAGAACCTCCCGCGTGCGCTGGAGGCCCTCGAACAGGTACGGAAGGGCGACGTGCTCTTCCCGCGTCCGGAGTAGGCGCCGGCTATCCGTCGCCCGCGTGGTCTCCGGCGGCCCGGTCGCGCGTGACCTCGCGATCGATCTCCCTCTCGCACACGAATCCGGTGACGGTCTTCACGTGGGTCTCCGGGTTCCACTCGACGTGGAGCTCGTAGCGGCACTCGCCCGATCGCCCGTCGCTGGTCTCCCAGGAGAACGCGCCCTCCTGGTCGTGCGTCTGGAGACCCGAGTACTGTCCGTTCACCTTCATCCGGTGACCCTCGACCGACCCGCCGCCGTTGAAGGTGATGACGACGTCGCCGCGGACGCGGGCGCAGTCGTCGATCACCTTCTCGCCCTCGATGTCGATCGTCACGACCCCGGTCTCGCGGTCGCCGACCCACAGCCCGCTCCCGCTCACCGTCACCGACCCGCCCTCACGGCAGTCATGGCCGCGAGAGAACTCGAACTCCTCCTCGACCGGAACCATGGACAGGGCGACTCCGCCCTCGCCCGCCGGGAGGATCGACGGTCGCGCCGCGATCTCGCCGTCGAGGACGCCGTCGGCCGCGTCGGCGACCTGGACGACCACGATGCCGAGCTCGATGTCGCTCAGGCTTCCCGCGGCCTCCGGGCCCGCCGGGTCGTCGCTGCATGCCGGGGCGAACGCGACGAGCGCCGCGAGCCCCAGAGCCTTCCGATTCAACGGTTGCATCTTCATCCACTCCTGTCCTGCGGCCAGACGCCGCTCAGGCCGATCCGTCGCGCTCGCGAAGTAGACGCGACCGTGTCGCGATCCGTTAAACAGACCGGGCGGATCGCGGTGCCAAAACGCCGCGACACGTCGCGTAACGCACGATGGGCACGGCGGTTGGAGGCGTCTCGCCGCCGTCGGCCCCGGGACCGGCCGCGTCGCCCCGGTGGCGCGTCAGTTGCAACCCCGGTAGCCGGGTTCGACGAGACAATCGGGCCGTGGGCCGCGGATCGCGAGAAACCGCGCGGTTGCAGCCCCTTCGGCGTGTTGACAGCCTCCCGAGGCCGGGGTAGTCTGTGGCAACTTTTTTCCGTCGTGCGGCAAGTCATTGCGCGATCGTGGTGCGTCGAGCGGAGACGCTTCTCGCCACGACCGTAAGCTTCACGACCCGAACGTGGTCGCGGGTCCTATCAGGGAGTTCGGGCTCGAGCGTGAAGCCTTCCTACTGGACAATCCAGGTGCTGCCCGAGGGCAGTGGCTCATCACACAGCTATCGGGTGCGCAAGCGAACCGTCTACATGGCGGTCGGCGGCCTCATCGCACTCTGCGGTCTTACGTCCGCGTTCTTTCTCGGGATGCTCGGACGCGGTGACGCGGTCGAGCAGGCCATGCGGTATCGTGCCGAGAACGAGCAGCTCATCGCTACCCTCGGCGCCATGGAGTCTCGCAGCCGGACGCTCGGTCTGGCGCTCGACGACCTGGCGGCCCGCGAGCAGCGGTTCCGCGTCGTCGCGGGTCTGCCGCTCATCGACCCCGAGATCTACTCGGTCGGCGTCGGGGGACCCGGCGGCGTGTCGGAGGGCGAGGCCCTCATGGACGTCGCGCCGGATCTGGCGAAGACGGTCGACGACGTGGCGATCGATCTGGACGAGCTCGTACGGCGAGCCGACCTTCTCTCGGCGAGCCTCGACGAGTCGGTGGGGTCGGTCGAGACGCAGCGCGATCGCTTCCGGCGCACCCCCGCGATCTGGCCAGTCATCGCCGAGGACTCCTGGATCTCGTCCGGCTTCAGCTACAACCGCATGCACCCCGTGCTCGGGTACCGACGGCCCCACCCGGGTGTCGACATCTCGGCCGACTACGGGAGCTCCGTCGTCGCGGCCGGGGCGGGTCGCGTGACCTACGCGGGACCGCGCTCGGGGTACGGCCGCTTTGTCGAGATCGATCACGGCGGCGGGTTCATCACGCGGTACGCGCACCTCGCGACCACGAGCGTGCGCGTCGGCGAGCAGGTAGACCGGGGTCACGTGCTCGGCGAGGTGGGGCGCAGCGGGCTCGCGACGGGCCCGAACCTTCATTACGAAGTCCTGCGAGATGGGCGTCCGCAGAATCCGTGGAACTATCTGCTGGACGCGCCGCAGCGGCCCTAGCGTCTCGGCGTCGCGCACCCTCCGAACCCCGTGGACGAGCCGACCGGGACGTTTCGTCCCGGTCATGGCCAAACTTCCGCGAAATCGCCTTCACCCCTAGATTCCCCGGCGCGCCGCCCCGGCAGCGGGCTCTGGCGTGTCGTCGCCGCGCGTTCCGTCGCGTGCGGCCGGTGTGGAAAGAACCGCCACGGCGGTTGCTGCTAACCCCCATCGGGAGCTCGTACTGATGCTGAAGTCGCGTGCCGTTGTTCTTTCGCTCGTCCTCTCGCCCTTTCTCGCAGCCTGCGGTTCGAGCCTGACCGTCGAGGTCCTGACGGAAGGTGCGGACGGCCAGACGCCGGTAGCGGACCTCGAAGTCGTGTTCCTGCCCTACGACCGCGACTCGCTGTTCAACGCGATGGCTCAGGCATCTCCGACCCCCGAGCCGCAGGTGCCGGCTGCGCTGCGCACGCAGATCGACAGCGTCCAGGCCCTCCAGGAGACCTGGCGCACGGCCGAAGCGAGCTGGAACGCGGTGCGCGACAGCCTCCGTCAGCTCTCCGACCGGCTGAGCGGCATGGACTCGCGGAGCCGCGAGTACCTCCAGCTCTTCGACACGTTCGGCGACATGGAGGGACGCGAGCGTACCCTGAACACCCGGCGTCAGCGGGCGTTCGACGCCTTCACGGCGCTCCAGACCTCGACGCAGGCGCAGATGGACTCGGTACGCGCGGTGATCCAGTCGTGGGAGGACGTCGCGTTCGCCGACTACGCCGACATCCAGGCCGATCTGCTCGAGGCCCTCGGTGCGGAGGTGGTGTACGACACGACCGACGCGAACGGCCTCGTCACGCGCTCGCTCGGCGGTGGCGACTGGTGGGTGCACGCGCGGGTGCCGGCTCCGTCGGGAGAGCTGTACTGGAACGTCCTCGCGGGTGGCGTCGATACGCTCCGGTTGACCCCGGACAACGCGGAGCGCCGTCTGGCGTTCTGACCTGATCCGGATGCCCGACAGCCCGAACCACATCGCGCTGGACATCGACTCGGACAAGGTCGCGTGGCTGACACTCGATCAACCCGATTCGAGGGCCAACCTGCTCGGCGCGGCCACGATGGGGTTTCTCGACCAGCGGATCTCCGAGCTCGAATCCCGGATCGCGACCGGTCAACCGGTCGCGGTCGTCGTGCGCAGCGGTAAACCGGGCACGTTCATCGCCGGGGCGGATGTCCGCGAGTTCGCGGAAGTCACCGATCCGGCCGAGGCGCGCGCGAAGAGCGCGGAAGGGCAGCGGATCCTCCAGCGGCTGAGTCGGCTCACCGTCCCCACCATCGCGGCGATCGACGGCACGTGTATGGGCGGTGGCACCGAGCTCGCCCTCGCGTGCGACTGGCGCGTCGCCACCGAACGGGCCCGGATCGGCCTGCCCGAGGTGAAGCTCGGCATTATCCCGGCGTGGGGCGGCTGCGTGAGGCTGCCACGGCTGATCGGCATCCAGCGCGCCCTGAAGATGATCCTCACGGGCAGCGCCGTCTCCGCCGATCGGGCCCTGCGCTGGGGTCTCGTGGACCGGACGACCACGTCGGACGGCCTCGAGAGCATGCTGCGCACCTTCGCGATCGACGTCGTGCGGAAGCAGGTCGTTCGGAAGAGCCGGCCGAAGTCGGTGCGCGAGCGGCTGCTCGAGGGCACCGGGGTCGGCCGCTCGCTGCTGTTCAGCGGCGCCCGCAAGCAGACCCGCAAGACCG
Source organism: Gemmatimonadota bacterium (assembly GCA_033720355.1). GTDB lineage: Bacteria > Gemmatimonadota > Gemmatimonadetes > Palauibacterales > Palauibacteraceae > Palauibacter. Next base: position 7,248 of record JAWWCR010000086.1, on the reverse strand, counting down.
GTGGAGAGCACTACCCCGCCCCCTTCGAGGCGATCGACGTGATCGAGCGGTCGATCGACATGTCGATCGCCGACGCGCTCGCCGTCGAGAACGAAGGCCTCGTCCGAATGGCCGAGACGGACGTCGCGCACAACCTGATCCGGCTCTTCCTGCTCGGTCAGGACGCGAAGGGCGCGCTCCCCGCGGAGGCGCTCGCCGACGCCCCGACGACGGGGAAGGTCGCCGTTCTCGGCGCGGGCATCATGGGCGGCGGCATCGCCGAGCTGGTGGCGGCCAACGACGTGCCGGTCACCCTGAAGGACGTCGACCAGGACGCGCTCGACACCGGGCTGAGGCACGCGAGCGATCTCCTGCGGAAGGCCGGCGATCGCGGGATCTTCCCGGCGGAGGAGGTCGGTCTGAAGTTCGCCCTCATCCACGGAACGCTCGAGTACGAACGCTTCGACGACGTGGATCTCGTGATCGAGGCGGTCGTCGAGCGGATGCCGGTCAAGCAGCAGGTGCTCCGCGAGTCCGAAGGGCACCTGCCGCGCCACGCCGTGTTCGCGACGAACACATCGTCGCTCTCGGTCTCCGAGCTGGCGAAGACGGCGAAGCGTCCCGCCCAGGTCGTGGGTCTCCACTTCTTCAACCCGGTCCACCGGATGCCCCTCGTGGAGGTGGTGAAGGGCGAGCAGTCCTCGGACGAGGCGCTCGCTCGCGCGTTCGTCTTCGCCGACGACATGGGAAAAACCCCCGTGCTCGTGGCCGACCGGCCCGGCTTCCTCGTGAACCGGCTTCTCGGGCCCTATCTGAACGAGGCGGGCTACCTCCTCGAACAGGGGGCCGGTGTCGCCGAAATCGACCGGGTCCTGACCGGATTCGGGATGCCGATGGGACCGTGCCGCCTGCTCGACGAGGTCGGGTTCGACGTGGCGCGTCACGTGGCGCGCGAGATGGAGCGGGCCTTCGGCGAGCGCATGAAGCCATCGCCGGTCGTCGAGCTCCTGACCGAGGAGGGTCGGCTTGGCCGAAAGAACGGCCGCGGGTTCTACTCCTACACGAAAGGCAAGCAGGGTGGTGTCGATCGCGAGGTCGCCCGCATCCTCGATGCCCGGGGCGAAGTGGCCGATGACGAAATCCGCGATCGGTGTCTCTTCCTCCTCGTGAACGAGGCGTGTCACGCGCTCGCCGAGGAGATCGTCCCCGATGCGGGTACCGTCGACCTGGCGATGGTGCTGGGAACGGGCTTCCCGCCGTTCCGTGGCGGGGTCTTCCAGTGGGCCGATACCGTCGGCGCCGGCCACATCCGTGACCGGCTGCGCGAGCTCGAGAATACGCACGGCCCCCGGTTCACGCCGGCGCCGCGGCTCGACGACCTGGCCGACAGCGGGGGGGCGTTCACCGCTGCCTGAGCCGCGTCTGCTCGCGCGACTCGATCTCCTGGGCGCCCGCCGGCGAGGGCTCCGGGAGGCACGGCGGATTCCGCCGGATGCTCCGCGCGTGCAGGTCGACGTGCGTCGCGGGCCCGACCGGCTCGATACCTTCGAGCAGGAGCTTCTGGTCGATGACGTCGATCTGAAGATCACCGTCCAGCGGCTCGGGCCCGACTTCCCCGTCACGCGGATCGACGACCGTACCACCCTGCGGCCCGGCGCTCTCGTCGTGTGGTACCTGTGGCCCGATCGATCCTACGAGGTCGGCGCCTTCCACGACCGTCGCGGCGGGCTGCGGGGTCATTATGTGAATCTGATCAGACCGCCCGCCGTGACGGGGGACCGCTGGACCGTAGAGGATCTGTTTCTCGACGTGTGGCTCCCCGCGGACGGCCCGCCCGTCATCCTCGACCGCGACGAGCTCGACGAGGCCGTGGCGCGAGGGTGGGTGACGCCCGAGGAGGGCGCCGACACGGTCGCGCTCGCGGAGGAGGTCGTCGCCGCCGCGTCGGGGAGACGGGGTGCCGACGCGTGGCTTCCGGCGGCCGTTCGCCGGTGGCCCGCCGAACTCGTCCCCGCGCTCCGCATCCGCCGCCGTTCATTGGGGACTTTCCACGCGGCCCGTCTGTCGGGGCGGATCATCGCGTTCGGTCTGTACCTGATGGGAGCGGTCTCCGCGACGTCGATCCTGTTCGCGTGGCTGACGGATGCGTTCGTCGCGGCGGGGGTGGCGCAGCGGGCCTGGTTCGCGACGATCGCCATCGAGGCGGCGCTCCTCCTCCCGGCAGCGCTCGGCGGTCGTCTGCCCGCCACGTTCTGGCCGCGACCGCCGCTCTCCGACGAGCGCTCGCTGTTCGTCGCCACGCTCGCCTCGGGGCTCGCCGTGCTCGGGCTGTACGAGCGCGCGAGCTGGGCCGGCGCCCTCCTCCCGGTCTACGGCACGCTCGGTCTGTTCTCGGCGATCTTCGCGGTGTGTCGGATCCGTTTCGACGGGGCGATCCCGGTGTTCGCGATCGCCGGGATCATCGTGACGCTCGCCGCCCTCCTCGTGCTGATCTGATGACGCCGCAACCTTCGACACCGCCCGATCGTATCATCCACCCATGAACGAGAGCACGAAACGACGTCTCCGGTTTCTCGCGGTCTTCGCCGCCTGTTTCGCGGCGCTGTGGCTCCTGTGGAATACCCCGTTCGTGTATCCCGTGAAGCTGTTCGTCGTCCTGCTGCACGAGATCAGCCACGGGATCGCGGCCGTGGCGACCGGGGGACGGATCGCGGCGATCGAGATCACCCCGCTCGAGGGCGGTCTGTGCCGCTGCGGCGGCGGCAGCGTCTTCCTCACCCTCTCGGCCGGCTACCTCGGCAGCCTGCTGTGGGGCGGGCTCATGATCTGGGGGGCCGTCAGGCTGGGTCGCCGCGCCGAATGGCTCACGGCGGCCATCGGGCTGCTCGTGGCGTCGATCTCGTTCCTGTATATACGGCAGCCGTTCGCGCTCACGTTCGGGCTCGCGTCCGGCGTAGCGCTCATCGCGGTCGCGCTCAAGGTGTCGAGCGCCGCGAATCGCGCCGTCCTCATCGGTCTCGGGATGACGAGCGCCCTCTACGCCGTCCTCGACATCAAGAGTGACATCCTCGACCGCCCGCATCTCATGTCGGATGCGGCGATGCTGGCCGAGCTCACCGGGATCCCCACGATCGTCTGGGGATTCGCGTGGATCGCGCTCGCGCTCGCCTTCTGCGGTCTCCTCTTCCGCTGGGCGTGGCGCGAGCACGCCTAGGTTGCAGCCTCCCGGGTAGCAGCCTCGTTGCCCGGCGCTACCGGGGGTCGCGTTCCAGCCAGTCGAGCGGCTCGAACGCCCCGATCGGCCAGGGGAACACGACCGGGCTCTCGTAGCCGTCGTCCGATACGCTCGCGACACCGAACAGGTAGTTGTCGATGACGACGTCGTCGATCGTGAGCTCGGTCGCGTCGGCCGGGACGAACTCGCTGAACTGCCACTGCGGGGCGTCGGTGAGCCGCCAGTAGACACGGTACCCCGCGAGGTTCGGCGCGCGGTCGGCCGGGATGGCGTCCCACGAGAGCGTCGTCGACGGCCGCACCGCTCCCCTCACCTGGACGTTCCGCGGCGGGGCCGGCGCCCACGCCATCGCCGCGAGCGAGATCGCGTTCAGCGCAGTGAGCTTGGCCGCGAAATCGAACTCGACCTCGTCGATCACGTCGCCGTACTCGACGCCGTCCTCGACCCGGATGTTCTGGTGCTGACGGCGGTAGTCCTCGTTCGCCTCCATGATCCGCACGCCGGGGAACCCGACATCGTTGAACGGCCGGTGGTGCCCGCCGCGCCCGAACCGGTCGAGACGGTAGACGACCATCATGTCGAGGTTGGGGACGTAGTCGGCGATCCGGTCGATGTAGCGCGCGAGGTTCCGCGATGGCGAGTCCACCTCGCCACCGGTGAAGCGTCGCTGCCGCGCCACCTGCGGGGTCTCGTCGGCGCGCACCCCTTCGGAGAAGACGCGCGCGATCGTGTTGTCGGAGATCCCGTTCTGGCCATCGATGTTCCCGATCATGTCGTTGTTGAGGACCGCCTCGATCCGCCACCCCTCCTCCTTCGCCACGGCCGCCATGTGCTGTCCCCCGAACAGACCCTGCTCCTCGCCCGACAGCCCGACGTAGATGATCGACGAGTTGAAGCTGTGCCGGCTGAGCACGCGCGCGGCCTCGAGGACGCCCGCCATCCCCGAGGCGTTGTCGTTCGCGCCCGGGGCGTCGGACTCGCCGTCGAGGGCGTCCGAGGCGCGCGAGTCGATGTCTCCCGACATCACGACGTAGCGGTCGGGGTCGGTCGTCCCGCGCTGGATCGCGAGCACGTTCACGACGGCCGTCGTGTCGGGGATCCGCTCGGTGCCGCCGACGTAGCTCGTCTGGTACGAGACCTCGAGACAGCCGCCGCACGCGGCGGAGATCGCGTCGAGCTCGGCCTTGATCCACCGTCGCGCGGCGCCGATGCCGCGCGTATCGGAGAGGGTGTCGGACAGGGTGTGGCGCGTCCCGAACCCGGCCAGGGCGCGGATGTCGGCCTCGACTCGCTCGGCCGACACGGCGGCAACGATGTCGCGCAGCTCATCGAGCTCTCCGGCCTGCCCGAACACCGGTGTGGGGGTGAGCGAAGCGGCCGGTACGAGCGTCGCCAGAGCGACGACCGTGAGACGGAGAAGCGTGCCTGACCTGACGGGAGCGGGTGCGGGCGTCACGAAGACCCTCCATGGCGTTGTAGATGGTGCTCGAGCGGATCGGGACGAACGGCTAACCTTGTCTCCCCACCGGGACCCGGGAAAGGGCCGGCGGGGGCGGGCCCCCGCGACGCTTTCGGCCGCGGGCCCCGACGGCTAACCTCGCCCGCATGAATGCCGACATGAGTACCGAGAGGAAGGGCCAGAGGGTCTCGAACCTGTTCGGGGCGACGTTGCGCGAGGCACCGGGCGAGACGGAGATCGAGTCGCACCGGTTGCTGCTTCGCGCCGGGTACATCCGTCAGCTCGCCGCCGGGATCTATTCGTACCTGCCGCTCGCGTGGAGGTCCCTGCGAAAGATCGAGCAGATCCTCCGCGAGGAGATGGATCGCATCGACGGCCAGGAGCTGTCGATGCCGGTCGTCCACCCCGCCGAGCTCTGGCAGGCGACGGGACGGTGGTACGACATCGACGACACGATGGCGCGGTTCGTCGATCGGCGGGGCCGCGACATGCTGCTCGCGATGACGCACGAGGAGTCGGTGGCCTTTCACGCGGCGTCGGAGATCCGGTCGTATCGGCAGCTCCCCGCGATGATCTACCACATGCAGACGAAGTTCCGCGACGAGCTGCGGTCGCGCGGCGGTCTGATCCGAGTCCGCGAGTTCACCATGAAGGACTCGTACTCGCTCGACCGCGACGCCGAGGGTCTGGCCGCGCAGTACGACGCCCATTACGAAGCGTACGGACGGATCGGGCGGCGCTGCGGGCTCCCCCTGACGGCCGTGCAGAGCGACGTGGGCATGATGGGGGGGAAGATCGCGCACGAGTTCATGTACGTGTCGCCGATCGGCGAGGACAGCCTGGCGCTGTGCGACGGGTGCGGGTACGCGGCGAACCGCGAGGTCGCCGACTTCCGGCTCGACCCCGTGCCCGGCGAGCCGGCCGAGATCGAGCGCGTACACACGCCGGGGGCGAAGACGATCGCCGAGCTGGCCGAGATGCTCGAGATCTCCCCCGAGCGCACGGCGAAGATGGTGTTCTACACCGGGACGTTCGCGAGCGACGGCCCTGACTCGGCCGGAGACGACGGAGAGCCGGCGGAGAAGACCGAGAAGCTCGTCGCGGCGATCGTGCGCGGCGATCTCGAGGCGAATCCGATCAGCGTCCAGCAGATCGCCGGGGCGCTGGATCTCCGCCCGGCCTCGGAAGAGGAGATCGAGGCCGCCGGGATGGTGCCGGGGTTCGCCTCGCCGATGGGGCTCGAGCCCGGGGCGGCCGTCGTCGTCGTCGACAGCTTCGTGGCCGAGTCGCCGAACCTCGTGCTCGGCGCGAACGAGCGCGACTACCACCTGCGCAACGTGTGCTGCGGCCGCGACTACGAGCCCGACGCCGTGGGCCGGCTGGCGGCCGCCGAGGAAGGGTTGCCGTGCGCGCAGTGTGGCGAGCCGCTGCGCATGGCGAGGGGGGTCGAGGTCGGAAACATCTTCCAGCTCGGCACCCGATACTCCGAGGGGCTCGGCGCGCTATACACCGATGAGGACGGGACCGAGCGGCCGATCTGGATGGGGTCGTACGGCATCGGTCTGGGACGTTTGCTCGCCTGCGTCGCCGAGGAGTACCGCGATGACAACGGTCTCATGCTCCCCGCGAGCGTCGCTCCCTACCATGTCTCGCTCGTGTCGCTCGCCCGGTCGGACGAGGCGCACGCGGAGGCGGAGGCCCTGTTCGGCACTCTCGTCGGGGCCGGTGTGGAGGTGCTCTTCGACGACCGGCGCGACCAGAGCGCGGGCGTCAAGCTGAACGACGCCGATCTCCGCGGGCTCCCGATGCGGTTGATCGTCGGCGAGAAGTCGCTCGCCGCGGGCGGTGCGGAGTTCACCCGCCGCGGCGAGTCGGAGCGGGAGATCGTGCCGCTCGGCGAGGTCGTCGATCGCGTACGGTCGGAGGTCGCCACGCTGATGGAGGCGCTGCACCCCTGACGGCGGGGCGGCGTCGCTGACGGGGGAGGCGTCGCTGATGGCGGGGCAGCGTCGCTGACGGTCGGGCGGCGTACCCGGCGGCGGCCTGGTCGGCCGGTTGGCCGGGGCCTGTCGCGCGCGCCACTCCGGAGTGACCGGGGGGCGCGACGATGCCGGGCGCCGCCTCCGCTGGGCATCTTGCGAGCCGGGCGGGGCCGCAGCCAGGCAAGACCCGACCGGCCAGTTCACGAAGTGGCGGCCGGGGGGTTGACGGATCTCGAGGCGAGCAATCGCGAGACCGAGGACCGCCTCCTGCGAGCCGCTTCGACCCCCCTCAGTCGCGTCCTCCGTCCCGTCTTCTACCGTACCACTCTTTCGGGCTTCCGCACCCCCCTGTTGATAGCTCTCGAGCGAATCTGAGAGGTCGAAAACCCGCTCCGTATATTGTGTTATGCGGATTCACCCCACGGCCGCCGAGCGCGGCCGGGGCGGGAGAGGAGCCCGCGTTTCAGCTGAAACGCACAGCGGGGAGACTCTAGGGAGGGGACGATGGGATACGCGTTCGCGGTCATGGAGTCGGACCGGGAATACGGGGCGGAGTTGGATCCGGACGCCCGCGCCGAGCGGATCGACGAGTT
>JAWWCR010000085.1:0-19342 GCA_033720355.1 Gemmatimonadota bacterium | reverse complement strand
GTACCCTGAGCAACCAGTCCTTGAGCCCCTGTCGCTCGCTCAGGTAGAGCAGGGACTTACGGAGCATCCGCCCCCTCGAGCTCGGTCTGGAGCAGACCCTTGAGCTCCTCGGCCGTGTAGAGAACGATCGTCGGCAGCCCCGTGGCCTCGATCGTCGCCCGCCCGCCCTCCTCGCGGTCGACGAGCCCGAGAACGCCGACCACTTCGCCGCGCGCCATGTGGACCGCCTCGCACGCCTTGAGCGCCGAGCCGCCGGTCGTGATCACGTCTTCCACGATCACGACCCGGGCGCCCGGCTCGAAGCACCCCTCGATGAGCTGACCGCGACCGTGCCGCTTCGCGCGCTTCCGCACCGAGAAGGCGTGGATGGGCATGCTCTCCCGCCAGCTCTCGGCGGCGATGGCGTACGCGATCGGGTCCGCGCCCATCGTCAGACCGCCGACGGCGTCCGGCCGGAGCCCGGCGGTCTGGATGGCCTCGAGACCCACACGGCCGATCAGAACCTGTCCCTGCGCGTGCATCGTGGTGGTCCGGCAGTCGATGTAGTAGTCGCTGCGTCTGCCGGACGCGAGCTCGAAGTCACCCAACCTCATCGATCGTTCCGCCAGCAGGCGGGCCAGTTGCTTCTGAGGGGAACTCAGGACGGCCTCCAGTCTTCATGGATGGGAACATCAGATCGCCTGTCGGAGAGCGTCGCCGCTCTCGGAGTCGCACCGGGCGCAGAGCCCGTAGAGCTTGAGCTGCCGCGTGAGCACGTGAAAACCGTGGCTCCGGGCAACGTGATCCTGTAGCGATTCCAGCTCGTCGCGGTGGAACTCGACCACGTCCCCGCACGATGTGCAGACGAGGTGGTCGTTGTGCGCGGGTCCGATCCGGGTCTCGTACCGCTTGAAGCCCTCGTCGAAGTCGTGCTCGGCCGCCAGACCCACCTCGACGAGGAGGCCCAGCGTGCGGTAGATGGTGGCCTTGCCGACATGTACGTCGTCGCGGCGCAGCCGGTCGGCGATGTCGTCGGCCGAGAGATGTCCGCCGGACTCGAACAGCATCCGCGCCACGGCCTCGCGCTGGTGCGTGACGGGCAGATGTCGCTCCTGGAGCGCGGCCCGGAACAAACCGAGCATGACGGCCGCGCACCCGAGAGGCGGTCGTGGCGTGACGACGTTGCCCATCTACCGTGCCGGAGTGTTGAGTCTCAGTCTCATCGAGGTGAGAACATACGCCGGACGGTCAGGCCTGCAACCAGTGCGCCTCGAATCCGTCGGTCGCCTGTCTGAGCAGGCGATCCACCGGCGACTCCGGCCGGGGGGTGAGAAACCGGTCGGAGAACTCGTTGAGCGCCCTGCGCATGGGCACGAAGTGCCCGGCCGCGGCCCTGAACATGTCGTGGAGGGCGGGGCGCGCGTGCGGGTCATCGGCCGCGAGCGCGAAGCCGGTGCGTCCCATCTCCTCGTAGTAGTCGAGACTCGGGCCCCCGCGGCGGCGCACCCGGTGGTCGATCCAGTCCGGGAAGAGTCCCGAGAGCCACAGGGAGAGGTTTCCCAGATGCGCCCGCAGCAGAAAGGCTCGTCGCCCCTCGGCCCCGGTCAGCTCGGCGAGGATGTCGACGAGGTAGCCGTACTCCCTGTCGTCGTAGGGCGCGATGCGGCTCGAGCGACCCGGGTGGCCGAAGCGCAGGAACAGCGAGGTCACGTAATCGGCCAGGAGGCGGTCGTCGACACCGGCGTCGAGCAGGCTGCGGCGCAGGAGGACGTAGGAGATGACCTCGAGCGGGATCGTGGAGACGCCCTCTCCCTCGAGAATCGCCTCGGCGAGGAGAGGGTGATCGAGAAGGGGATCGATGCCACGCTCCGCGAGCGTCGCCGTCCACTCGTCCGCGCTCTCGCCGCGTCGCGCCACCAGCTGCACGAGAAGCGCCGCTTCGTCTCGTCCGAACGACGCTTTCACATCAGGCAGTATCATCTCGCCCTCCTTCCGCCCCGCATCCGCTCCGCGGGGTTCCGGCGAACCGCCGGAACCTCCCGACGATCACCATATTGTACCCTCCTCGTGCACCTCGCGTGCCGTTCGCGCGGGGTCCGGTGCGAGGGTTCATCCACGGACGCCCGCAGGCTAGCTTGGGTGGCCCGGCGAAACCGGTGCCGGGATCCAGGTCTGTACCGAGAGGGTGACGGATGCGAAACAGCGGTGTGGCCGCGTGTACGGCGGCTTTCTGGCTGGGCATATGGGTCGTCGCGTGCGCTCCGGCGGACGGCCAGAATGGCATGAACGCGGAGCGCGGGGCGCCGGCGACGCCCTCGGCTCAGGAGAGGAGCGATATCGCGGACGAGACGCCGGCCGACGTGGGCGAGACATTCCCGATCCGGGTGGCGGGTATCGAGATCCAGGTGGAAATCGCGGATGACGAGGCGGAACGCTCGAAGGGGCTCATGTTCCGCGAGTCGCTTCCCGAGAACGGGGGCATGCTGTTCGTGTACGAGTCGGCGCGTCCCCTGGGGTTCTGGATGCGGAACACGCTGATCCCGCTGGACATCGCCTACATCGACGAACAGGGGCGGATCGTCGACATCCAGTCAATGGAACCCGGAGACGAGACGACTCACTGGTCGTCGTCGGACGCGATGTACGCCCTCGAGATGAACGTCGGGTGGTTCGAAGCGAACGAGATCACCGTCGGCGATCTCGTCGAATTCTGATCGCCCGGCAGCACGTACCGAAAAGGAGCGCCACCACGTGACACAGGCGACCGGGACCGCCGCGGCGGTCGATGTCCGCATCGAGCGAGACTCCATGGGCGAGATGCGGATTCCGTCGGACCGGCTCTACGGGGCGCAGACCGAGCGTGCCCGTCAGAACTTCCCCATCTCGAAGCTCCGCTTCGGTCGCCGTTTCGTCGAGGCGCTCGGCGCCATCAAGCGCACGGCCGCCGGGGTAAACGAGGATCTCGGTCTGCTTGACGCGACCCGGGCGGATGCGATCCGGCAGGCCGCGTCGGAAGTGATGGAAGGGACGCTCGATGGCCACTTCGTCCTCGACATCTTCCAGACCGGCTCGGGGACGTCGACCAACATGAACGCGAACGAGGTCATCGCGAACCGCGCCATCCAGCTGCTCGGCGGCGAGGTCGGGTCGCGGGACCCCGTGCACCCCAACGACCACGTCAACATGGGGCAGTCCTCGAACGACGTGATCCCGACCGCCACGCATGTCTCGGCGCTGGTGGCCATCGATCGCGAGCTGCTTCCCGCGCTCGCCGTCCTGCGCGACTCGCTCGCGGCGAAAGCCGACGAGTTCGATCACGTGGCGAAGGCCGGCCGTACGCACCTCCAGGACGCGACCCCGGTCAGGCTGGGCCAGGAGTTCGCGGGGTACGCGAGCCAGGTCGAGCACGGGATCGCGCGCGTAGAGCGCACCCGCGGCTCGCTGGCCGAGCTGGCGATCGGAGGCACCGCGGTCGGGACGGGGATCAACACCCACGAGGAGTTCGGCTCGCGGATGGCGGCAGGGTTGAGCGAGCTGCTGGGCGTGGAGTTCCGCGAGGCGTCGAACCATTTCGAGGCACAGTCGGCTCGGGACGCGGTGGTCGAGGCGAGCGGAGCGCTTCGAACCGTCGCCGTCGGGCTCACGAAGATCGCGAACGACATCAGGTGGCTCTCGTCCGGACCGCGCACGGGGCTCGGCGAGATCGATCTCCCGGCCGTTCAGCCCGGGTCCTCGATCATGCCGGGCAAGGTGAACCCGGTGATGGCCGAGTCGTTGCTCCAGGTGTGCGCCCAGGTCATCGGCAACGACGCCGCGATCGTGGTGGGTGGGCAGTCGGGGAACTTCGAGCTGAACGTCATGATCCCCGTGATGGCCCACAACCTCCTCGAGAGCACGCAGATCCTCGCGAGCGCTTCGGTGGAGTTCGCGCGCCGCTGCGTGGACGGTATCACGGTCAACGAGACGCGATGCCGGCGGAACGTCGAGTCGACGGCGGCGCTCGCCACGGCCCTCGTCCCCGCCATCGGCTACGACAGGGCGGCGGAGATCGCGAAGCGCTCGCTGGCGGAGGACCGCACACTTCGGGAGCTCGTGCTCGAGGAGGGGCTGGTGGAGCCAGACGAGCTCGACCGGATCCTCGACTTCCGCGCGATGACCGAGCCGGGGCTGGTCTGACGGCGTCCGGTAGCGGCTACTCCTGCGGGAGCAGCGCGTCCCGTTCGGGGAGCAGACGACGGACGGTGAACGCGGCGAGACGGTAGACCTCCTCGCCGTCGACGAGCTGCACCAGCCAGTCGCCCGCCTCCTCGTCCTGGAGGAAGCGGAGCCCCAGGGCGAGCTCGCGGCCGGTGACGTCTCCTCCGGCCTCGGCGAACACGTCGAGCTCGGCGTCGGGAGTCGAGAAATCGGCCGCGGCCGCCTCGTCGTCGGTGGGGAAGGATGTCACCGAGAGGGACGGGAGGAGGCCCAGCATGCCGTGCACGGCCGCCGAGTCGGCCGGCGCCCCGTCGGCCACCCACCCGTCGTCGCCCCGCTGGACGACCACCTCGCCGTCTTCCCGACGGATGACGAGGTCGCGCACGGCGGCCGTGTCGACCCGCGCGATCACGCGCTGGCGCCACCCGTCCCGGTCGCGGCTCAGATACCCGCCCGCCGAACCGCCGAGCCTGAACACCTCGTCGGCGCCACCCATACGGACGAAATAGCCGCCGGCGCCGAGATCCCGGTTGCCGAGGTGGAACGAGGCCGGGTCGTCCTCTCCCGTGTAGATGTCGATCCGTCGACCCGTGGTCTCCGACACCCCGAGGTCATCGTGGTTCTCGGGGTTCCGGGCCACGAGGATCGACGAAGACAGATCGGTGAGCACCGGGAGAAGCGTCTCGATCTTCGACATGTCGATGCGCAGCCCGTCGACCGTCCACTCCTCGGGCCCCCGCTCGAGACGGATCGTGTCTCCATCGGCGAGAAGGACGATGTCGACGCGGGTCACCGTGCCGCTCAACGGCACGGCGAATCCGTCATCGACCTCGAGCGATCCCCGCCCCTCCGTGTCGCTCAGGAGACGCGGCAGGTAGAGGAGAACCGCGATGCCCAGCAGGATGGCGATCAGCTTGACGTGCTTCGGGTTCATGCGACCGCTCCGCCCGGCTCGAACGCGCGTTTCTGGGCCGCGCGGCGTCGCGACAGCCGGGCCACCCCGAACAGGATGAAGAGAAGCGGGACACCGAGCAGATTCCCCCACTTCGCCAGATCGCGCTGCAGCTCGCTCTCGAACAGGAGCTGCGGCGGTGCGCGGTCCTTCGACCGGATCGAGATCAGCGCCTCGTCCTGTGCGAGCCAGTCGACCGCGTTCTGAAAGAAGATCAGTCCGCCCGCGCCCGTCTGGGCGCTCCGCAGGGCCCCGTCCTCCACGAACGCGCTAGTCCCTACCACGACGATCCGGGGGCCGCCCTCCCCCTGATAGGCCGCCGCGAGCACCTGTGGCTCCACGGATGCGGGATCGACGAGGCCCTGCCAGTCCAGCTCGGGGTCGACAGAGGCGGGCGCGTCGAAGCGTCCTCCGAGATCGGTCGTCACGAGGAGCGGCGTGACGCGCGTCGAGTCCGCCCCATCGAGCGAGATCGGGCTCGACCACCGCATCGCGACCGAGTTGTCGCCCTCGAGGATCGGGTGCTCGACCGCCGCCGGAAGCCCGATCGGGAAGAGCGGGTATGCCCGCAGCACGTACCGGCCGGCCGACTGCATCGGGAGCGGCTCGTGCGAGCGCAGATCGAAGGCGACCGCCGGCGCCACGGCGAGCCCGTACCCGGCGAGCAGCTCGCCGAGGACGGGGAAGAACGACGGGGTCGCGAAGCGCGATTGCTGGTCGATCTGCGTGCCGTTCAGCATGACGAACAGGCTGCCGCCCCTCTCGAGGAAACCGCTCAGCACCTGCCCCTCCTGCTCGCGCAGCGGCGTCCGCGGTCCGGCGGCGATGATCACGTCGATCGAGTCGGGGATCGCCGTCATCGTCGAATCGATCGTCAGCTCCTGGAGCTGGTACTCCTCGCGGAGACGTCCGGCCCCGTACGTGAGGTTCACGCTCGGGGCCAGCTCGCCGTGCCCGCTCAGCAGCGCCACGTTCGGCCGCGAGGCCCGCGTCATCGAGCGGACCATCGAGGCGAGACGGTATTCGAGGTTGTTCGTCTGCTGGACGACCGGGATCACGTCGGTCTCGCCGGCGTACTGGACCGCGATCCCGAGGTGGCCGGCGCGGGTCGTGCGCTCCTGGTCGCCGATGACGTTGAACTCCAGCTCGGGGATGCCGAGCGTCTCGGCTTCGGACCGGGCGTCCTCGTCGTCGTCGGGCGCGAGCTGTACGAGGTTCACGTTCACGCCGCCGGCTGCGTCGAAGTCGCGCACGACATCCTCTATGTCGCGTCGGAGCGGCGCGTACTCGGGCGGCAACTCCTCCGACCGGAAGAACTTGATCGTGACCAGGTCGTCGAGCCCACGCAGCAGGTCGCGCGTGGGGTCGGAAAGCGTGTAGAGCTTCCCGGGCGTCAGGTCGAGCCGCCCCCTGAGCTGCCCGCCGGCGAGCGCCGCGAAGATCGCCACGCCCACGAGCCCCAGCACGCCCACCCGCAGCCGGGCGTAGCTCTCGCGCTCGCGGCTCAAACGCTCGCGCATGAGAGAGAAATACGTGAGCGACAGGAACGCCGCCGTGACGGCCGCGAAGTAGAGGACGTCGCGAACATCGATCACGCCGCGCGCCACATTCTGGAAGTGTCCCAGGATCCCGAGCCGCCCTGCGACCGTCGACAGCGGCGCCGGGAGACTCAGCGTGACGACATCGTGCCCCAGGATGTAGAGGACGAACGCGACGGTGACGCCGAGAATGAAGGCGGTCACCTGGTTGCGCGTCAGCGACGAGGCCCACAGCCCGATCGCGACCATCGCGGCGATGAGGAACATGGCCCCGACGTACTGCGCGACGATCACTCCCGCCTGGAGGTCCGCGCCGAGCGAGAGCCCCAGCGGAACCCCGAGCGTCGCGGCCATCGCGATCGCGAGAAAGGCCAGCACCCCGAGGAACTTCCCGATGAGAAACTCCGAGACGCCGATCGGCTGCGCGAGCACGAGCTCGAGGGTCCCCTCGTGTCGCTCTTCGGCGAGCGAGCGCATGCAGACGGCGGGCACGAAGAACAGCAGCAGCCAGGGCAACAGCCCGAGCATGGGTCGCAGCGACGCCTCGCCCAGCTCGTAGGCGCTCTGGAAGAAGAAGAAGAAGTTCACGCCGAGGAACACGACCAGCAGGATGTATGCGGTCGCCTGGTCGAAGTAGCCCCGGAGCTCTCGCCGGATGATCGTGCCGACGCGGCTCATCGCGCGTCTCCCTGGTCGTCGTCATCGGTCGCGTCGTCGGCCGCATCATCGACCGCGTCCGGCCCGGCCGGTTCGTCGGCCTCGGCCGCGGCATCCCCGCCCGGTGCCTCGCTCGTCGGTGCGGCCACCGTGAGCATCCTGAAGACATCCTCGAGACTGGCCCGCTCGAGGTGCAGCTCCCACAGCGGCCACCCGCGCGCGGACGCGAGCTCGAAGATCTCCCGCCGCGGGTCGCCCTCACCGCGGACCGTGAAGCTCGCACCGTGCCGGCCATCCCCTTCGGGCTCCACCGCGACCACGGAAGCGAGGGCCTCGAGCGCCGCGCGCGCCTCGCCGCCGGGCGCCTCCAGCTCGACCGAGACCTTCGTGCCGGCGTGCTTCTCGTTCACCAGCTCGTCGACGGCGCCATCGGCGACGAGACGACCGCGGTTGATGATCACGACACGCGAGCAGGTCCGCCGGACCTCCTGCATCACGTGCGTGCTGAGCAGTACGGTGCGGTCTTCTCCGAGCTGCGTGATCAGCGTCCTGATCTCGACCCGCTGGTTCGGGTCGAGCCCCTCGGTCGGCTCATCGAGGATCAGGATCTCGGGCTCCGAGAGGATCGCCTGGGCGAGACCCACACGCTGCCGGTAGCCCTTCGACAGCTGGTCGATCGGGCGGTAGTACACGTCTTCGATCGCCGTCTGCGCGACGACGTCGTCGGTCCGCCGCCGGATCTCGTCGTTCGACATCCCGCGAAGGCGGCCCATGAACGAGATGTACTCGCCGGCCACCATGTCCTTGTAGAGAGGGTTCGTCTCCGGCAGATACCCGATCCGCCGCCGCAGCTCGGCGGGGTGCTCGTGGAGCTCGCGGCCGTCGATGACGATCGACCCCGCGTCGGGCTCGAGGTACTGCGTCAACAGCCGCATCGTCGTGGTCTTCCCGGCCCCGTTCGGACCCAGGAACCCCACGACTTCGCCACGATCGATCTGGAAAGAGACGCCGTCCACGGCCCGGACTTCGCCGAATGCCTTGACCACGTCGGAGAGCGCTACGAGTGCCATACCACCGCCTGTCAGGAATCGCGAGCGAAACTAAAACAGGCCGTCATCGAGTCAAGTTCACGGAAGCCCCGGAGTCCCGTACTTTCGACCCGGAGCCTTCGTCGCGACGGACCGCGGTGCTCGTGCGATCCGTCGCGTGCCCCGTTTCCAAGGGTCGGCAAAGTGGGTCGATTCGTCCGTCAGACGCCTGTCACCGCCGTCGCCGTTGCCCGGGCGGCAACGACCGCCGGCTGAGCCGGTTCATCGTGACCTCTTCCCGCCGGTCCGGCGGACCCGCCTCGGGCGGCGGCGACAAGCCCTCGTCCCCCGGCGGCGAGAAGCCCTCCCGGCGCCGCACCGACAACGTCTCGAGACCGCCGGCCCGGACGGCGGTGGCCGACGCGGCACGCCGCACTCTGGGGCTCGTGCTCATCGCGCTGGTGGTGTTTCCGGCCTTTCGTCTCCTCGACCGGGCGGACTTCATGTCGAGTCTCATGGCGAGCTCGGGCGAGGCGAACTGGCGGTTCGTCTGGGGCTTCTCGTTCGGGGTCTGGACGGGGGTCGCGCTCGTGTCGGTCGGGCTCGTCGCGTGGGTGGCCCGCGGGAGGCTCTCCGCCCGGATCGCCGGGGCGGGCAGGTGGCTCGGTCGCCCGCCGTCGTCCATCTTCGCGGCCTTCGCCGGCGTTCTCGGGGCCGTCCTCACCGTCGCGGTCGTCTTCGTGGTCTTCGACCAGCGAACGATCCTCAACGACGCGAGCGTCCAGCTCCTTCAGGCGCGGTACTTCGCCGAGGGACGGCTCGCCGGCCCGGTCCTGCCGCACCCGGAGTTCTGGGCCGTCCAGTTCATGGTGCAGACGGCGGCGGGGTGGGTGGCGCAGTATCCGCCGGGGCACCCCGCGCTCCTCGCCGCGGGCTTCGCCGTCGGCGCGCCCTGGCTGACGATGGCGCTCGCCACCGGCGTGCTCGGCTTCTTCCTCACCCTCTCGTTCGATCGGATCTTCGTCGACGACCCGTTTCTCGCGGACGATCGGGTCGCCGCCGACCGGCGGGGGCTCGGTCGCTGCGCGGTCCTCCTGACCGTGTGCAGCCCGTTCGTTCTGGGGCTCGCCGGGGGGTACATGAGCCACGCGACCCTCGCGGCAGCGGCGGCCGTCGCGCTCTACTTCGGCCTGCGCGCCCGCGAAGGGGGGATCGGGTGGGCAGCGGCCGCCGGAGCGGCGGTCGGAGTCATGACGGTCATCCGACCGGTCTCCGGGTTCCTGCTCGGTCTCGTCCTGACCGCCGCGCTCTGGATCCGCGCGCACTCCCGCGACGACCTGCTCCGGCGTCTCGGCGCCTGGGTCGCGGGCGGCGCGCCGTTCGCTATCGGGTTCGGCTGGTTCAACGCCCGATTCTTCGGCGGGCCTTTCACCCTGGGGTACGTCGCGGCCTCGGGCCCCGACCACGGCCTCGGCTTCCACGAGGACCCGTGGGGCCGGATCTACACGCCGACCGCCGCCGTCGGACACTCCTCATCCGAGCTTCTGTCGCTGAGCCGCGAGCTGCTCGGAACGCCGCTGCCGATAGTGGCGATCGTCGGGATCTTCCTGCTCCTGGCCCCCCGGCTGTCGCGGGGCGAGCGGTTGATCGTCGCCTGGGCGGTCGTTCCGCTGGTCGCCAGCGCGCTCTACTGGCACCACGACCTCGTGTTCGGCCCGCGGATGCTCGGCGAGGCGGCTCCCGCCTGGGTGGCCCTCGCCGTCGTGGCTTTCGCGGGGCTGGTGCGTCTCGCGCGCGGTGCCGAGGAATCGCCGTCTCCCGCGCGGCTCTGGGCCGGCGACGCGATCGTCGCGACCGCCCTGGCCGGGCTCGCGTACGGCGCCGTGCGCGGGGCCGGCGAGCGGCTCGACACCCGCGCGGGTCTGCTGGGCGCCTACCCCGCGGTCGACCGCGACCGCCCGTCCCTGATCTTCATCCACGAGCCCTGGCCCGACCGGTTGGGGGGGCGTCTGTCCGGACGGGGGATGCGTCTCGACAGCGTGCGGTCTCTCCTCACCCGCTACCGCCCCTGTCAGATCGAAGCCGGACTCCTCGGAGTCGGCGAGGAGGAAGCCATGCCGGTGTGCCGCCGCGAGGAGCTCTCGGACGCGGCCGCGCAGGTGCGCGAGCGGGGCAGCATCGGGATCACGAGTCTCTTGTGGCTCGACGATCTGCCCGGATTGCCAGGCGACGGCGTGCTGTGGGCCCGCGATCTCGGCCCCGCCCGCAATGCCGAGCTGATCGCCGCGCACCCCGGCCGCGAACCCCTGTTCCTGCTCCCGGGCGCCGGAGCCGACGGGTGGGACCTCGTCCCGTACGATCAGGGCGAGACGATTCTGTGGAATCCGGCGAACTAGCGTCCGGTCTCGTCGCGACCCGCCGGGATCGTGCGGCGACGCCTACGAGAACGCCGCGTCGAAGGCCGTATCGGAGGGCGGGAAGGCGAGGTCGCGCACGCGCTCGCACGCTTCGCGGGCCCCGTGCTCGCGGTCCATTCCGCTGTCCTCCCACTCGATCGAGAGCGGCCCGCGGTACCCGACGCGGTTTAGCGCGCGTACGACCTCTCCGAACTCCACACGGCCGTGGCCGATCGAGCGGAAATCCCACGCGCGGTCCGCGTGCCCGAACTCGAGGTGGCCACCGAACGTCCCCGCCGCCGTCGGCCGATCCGACCACCAGACGTCCTTCATGTGGGCGTGGTAGATGCGGTCGCCGAACTCGAGGATGAACCGCACGTAGTCGACGCCCTGGTAGGCGAGGTGGCTCGGATCGTAGTTGAAGCCGAACGCCTCGCGGTGCGCCAGCGCCTCGAGCGAGCGCGCCGCCGTCGAGACGTCGAACGCGATCTCCGTCGGGTGAACCTCGAGTGCGAACCGCACATCGGCCTCATCGAAGACGTCGAGGATCGGACTCCACCTGTCGGCGAACTCCCTGAACCCGGCCTCCACGAACCCGTCCGGGTGAGGCGGGAAGGCGTAGGCCGCGGCCCAGATCGGGCTGCCCGTGAAGCCGTTCACGACGGGGACCCCCAGCGCCGAAGCCGCCCGGGCCGTCGCCTCCATCTCCTCCGCCGCGCGTCGGCGGACCGCCTCCGGCTTCCCGTCCCCCCACACGCGTTCGGGAAGAACGAGGGCGTGACGCTCGTCGATCGGGTCGCACACGGCCTGGCCGACGAGGTGGTTCGAGATCGCCCACACCCCGAGCCCGTGCTGGCCCAGCAGGTCGCGGATGCGTTCGCAGTACGTGTCGTCCTCGAGCGCGAGCTGGACGTCGAAGTGGTCGCCCCAGCACGCCAGCTCGAGCCCGTCGTATCCCCAGGCTCCGGCCTTCTCCGCGAGAACCTCGATGGGCAGGTCGGCCCATTGCCCCGTGAACAGGGTGATCGGTCGGTCGGTCACGTTCGTGTCTCCCCGCCGCCGAGGAATGCGTAGCACTGCTACGCATCTTCCGGCAGCACGCTCGTGTAGGTGTCCCTTTCCCGCCACGAGAAATGCGTAGCACTGCTACGCATTTTCGGACGGGATACGTCTCGTCACGTTCGGCGACGTCTCCGCCGCCGGAGATCCCGTTTGATCAGGCGGGGCCGTCGTACGTCGCGTCGACCCAGCCGTCGGTTCGGCCGGCTTCCACGGCCCGCTCGAGGAAGTGCATGCCGCGCGCGCCGTCGAAGACCGTCGGATAGTCTCTCTCGGCGGGCGTAGGTTCGCGACCGGCCTGGCGCGCCGCGATCGATCCGGCCGCGGCCCGGTAGATGTTCGCGAACGCCTCGATGAACCCCTCCGGGTGTCCGGCGGGCAAACGCGTCGCCACGGCGGCCGCCTCGCCCAGATACCCGTGTCCGCGCCGGTGGACCTGACGAGGGCCATCGAGGGGGCGGAAGATGAGCCTCTCGGGCGACTCCTGCCGCCATGCGAGCGCCCCATCCGTCCCGTAGACCCGCAGCGTGAGGCCGTTCTCCTCGCCCACGCAGATCTGCGACGCGGTGAGGGTGCCGCGTGCGCCGCCCCGGAACCGCATGAGGAGGCTGGCGTCGTCTTCGAGCCGCCGTCCCTCCACGAACGTCGTCAGATCCCCCGCCAGCGCCTCGATCTCGAGCCCGGTCACGTAGCCCACGAGGTTGTGCGCGTGTGTGCCGATGTCCCCGAGGGCGCCCGCTGCACCGGCCCGTTCGGGGTCCGTGCGCCAGTCCGCCTGTTTCTGTCCGTCTTCCTCGAGCGGGGTGGCGAGCCACCCCTGGACGTACTCGACGATGACCTTGCGGATGGTGCCGAGACGGCCGGCGCGCACCCAGGCGCGGGCTTCCCTGACCATCGGGTACCCGGTGTAGTTGTGGGTCACGGCGAACACCGCGTCTCGTTCCCGAACGAGGTCGCAGAGCGCGTACGCGTCATCGAGCGAGGTGGTAAGCGGCTTGTCGCACACCACGTCGAAGCCGGCCTCCAGGAAGACGCGAGCCGGCTCGAAGTGGAGGTGGTTGGGTGTGACGATGGCGACGAAGTGGATCCTCTCATCGGCCGGAAGGGCGGCCTCTGCGGCGGCCATCTCCGCGAAAGTGGCGTAGACGCGCGAATCGTCGAGCCCGAGCTCGCGGCCCTGGGCGGCCGACCGCCCCGGGTCCGACGAGAAGGCCCCCGCGACGAGCTCGATATGGCCGTCGAGCGCGGCAGCCATCCGGTGGACCGCCCCGATGAACGCGCCGGGGCCGCCGCCGACCATGCCGTACCGGATCACCCGACTTCCTCGATCCGGGTCGCGCGGTAGCCGCCGGCCCGGCGGTCGCTCAACCAGAGGAGACCGAACACGAGGATCAGGACGCCCGTGAACGGCAGGATCGAGCGGAACGACGCCCGTCCTCCGTAGTTGTCCGCCGGCCCCAGGATCGCCGCGGCGCGCGCTGCCAGGTCGGCGTCCGCCCCCGAGTCGATGATCGCACGCAGCGCGTTTGCCGTGGTCAGCTCGGGCAGCCCGCCGTTCGCGGCCGCGAGCGCGTCCGTCACCGCCGCCGCGGCCGCCTCGATGTCGGCCCGGCGCTCGGGAGGGGCGGTCGCGGCCAGCGACTCGAGCCGGGTCGCGGCGTCCTCGAACAGCGCGGTGGTCTCGGCGACGGGGATCTGCTCGTGGCCGATGCGGTCGGCGATGCCACCCATCCAGGGGGTCGTGAACAGCCCGACGACCGCCATGCCGGTCGCGCCCATGAGCCCGAGCCCGAGGGCGCCCGACCTCGGGATCCGCTCGGAGACGAACCCGAGCATGGTCGGCCAGAAATAGCACACGCCGACGGCGAACACGGTGGCCGACGCGAACGCGATCGTGATCGTCTCGGCGTAGCTCAGCCAGAGGAGCCCGACGAACGAGAGCACGGCGCTTCCCAGAAGCACGCCGGTGGGGGAGAGGCGGTGCACGGCGAACCCGGCGCGGTACCTCAGTACGGCCATCAGGCCGTTGATCCACGCGAGGACGAGGATGCCCGGGATTCCGCCTGCCTCGAGCACGGCCGGCACCCACCGGTTGGGGCCGAGCTCGGTCGATGCGGTGATGGCCATGCACGCGAGCATGAGCAGCATCAGCGGCGTGGTGAGGGTGACGCGGAACATCTCGCCCATCCCGACGCCCGCCCGGACGCCCTCGGTCTGGGGGAAGCTTTCGCCGAGCATCATCATGCCGTAGGCGATCGTCGGTACGAGGATCAAGGCGAGCTTGACCTGCCAGGCGCCGATCCCCGTCGCGTCGAGACCGAAGGCCGCCACCGAGCCGATGACGATGCCGCCGGGAAACCAGACGTGGAACTGGTTCAGCTTGACCGTTTTGTCGTGAGGGTAGAGCGAGGCGACCAGCGGGTTGCAGGCGGCCTCCACGAGCCCGTTGCCGAGCGCGATCGTGAGGGCGCCGACAAACAGCATCCCGAAGCCTGACGCCGCGATCATCACGAGCGTCCCGACCAGGTGGCACAGGAACGCCAGCCGCAGCAGCACCTTCATCCCGAGCGAGTCGCAAAGCGGCGAGAAGATCAGCTGCGACACGGCGAAGCCCCACAGCGCGGCGCCGCCGATCCACCCCACCTGCTGGTTCGTGAGGAGAAACTCCCGCTTGAGATCGAGCATCACGGCGCCCACGACCGCGAAGGCGACAGACGTCGCGATCAGACTCACGCAGCTCGCGACGAAGAGCTTCCGGGGATTCACGTCGGTGGAGAGCGGCGCGGTGTGGCTGCTTGCGGACACGCTTTGGCTCCGGCTCGGGTGGGCGCGAAGGCGTCTCGGGTCGGCGGCTCCACGCTACGCGGGGGCGCGCCAAAGCACCATGCCCGCGCGGGTCGTGACGATCCGTCGTCTCACGACCTATGTTCGGGCGTCCCCGCCTTCCGCGGCGGACTCTCTCTGGAACGACCGATGGAGTGACTCGATGCACCGTCCCGCCGACCCGCGCATCGCCGACCGGCCGCACCGCTCGATCGAACCCGCCCGGAGGGTTGCGCGCCGGGCCGTCTCTCTCTCGCACGGGGCGCTGCTTCTGGCCGTCGTCGGGGTGTCCGCGCAGGAGTCCACGCCCTACCGGCCGGAGGCCGTCACGGCGACGGAGTACGCGCGCGCCGAACAGTTCCTGTTCTTCAACGCGCCGCGCCTCACGTCCGGCACCGAGGTGACGCCGCGGTGGGTGTCGAGCGACCGCTTCTGGTACCGCAACCAGGTGTTCGGCGGGCACGAGTTCATCATGATCGAGGCGTCGGCGCGGACCCGGTCGCCCGTCTTCGACCACGACCGGCTCGCCGCGGCGCTGTCCGTCGCGGCCGACACGAGCTACGAGGCCGACAACCTCCCGTTCGACGAGCTCGAGCTGCGGGACGGCTCGATCCGTTTCCACACCGCCGACACGAGCCGCTGGGACTGCGACATCGTGACCTATACCTGCGCCGGCCCCGACTCGATCCCGCGCGTGACCAACGAGATCGTGTCGCCGGACGGATCGCTCGCCGCCTTCTCACGTGACGAGAACCTCTGGGTTCGCGAGACGGCGGGCGGAGCGGAGTCCGGGGCCGAGCGTCGGTTGTCGACCGATGGCGAGGCGGATTACGGCTACGGCGTCCTGCCCGAGGGGTGCTGCACGGAGATCACGCTCAGACGACAGGGGTTCGCCCCTCCGCCCGTGGCGGAGTGGTCCCCCGACGGCTCCCGGATCGCGACGCACCGCTACGACGAGCGGGGCGTCGAGCAGCTCCACCTGCTCGAGGCAGCGACGGGGCGGCCGGTCCTCCACTCGTACCGGTACGCGCTCCCCGGAGACTCGATCATCCCCACGTGGACGATGCACGTGTTCGACGCGGCCTCCGGCGCGCACGTCGCCGCCGACATGGACCCGGTGCCGGGCTATTTCGCCGGTCCCGACACCGCGTGGGTCAACGTCCAGTGGAACGCGGCGGGCGACCGGGTCTACTTCACCCACCACTCCCGCGACTTCAAGACGCAGACCCTGGTCGAGGTCGATGCCGCGACGGGAGCGACCCGCGACGTGATCGTGGAGACGGGCCCCACCTACGTCGAGCTCAACCAGTTCACGGCGCTCCCGCTCAACTGGCGTGTACTGGACAACGGTCGGGAGGTCGTCTGGTGGTCCGAGCGCGACGGGTGGGGGCACCTCTATCTGTACGACCTCGCCACCGGGCAGCCGAAGACCCGGATCACCAGCGGGTCGTGGCTCGTCCTCGAGCTGCTCCACGTCGACGACGTCGCGCGCGCCGTCTGGTTCACGGCCGTGGGACGGGAGTCCGGCGAGGACCCGTATCACAGGCACCTTTACCGTGCGTCGCTCGACGGCGGCGGTGTGACGCGTCTGAGCGTCGAGAGCGCGAACCACGACGTCTCGGTCTCCCCCGACGGGCGGTACTTCGTCGACACCTACAGCACGCGAGCCACCGCCCCCGTGACCGTGCTGCGCGACCGCGCGGGCCAGCCGTTCATGACTGTCGAGCAGGCCGACATCGACCCGCTCCTCGAGGCCGGCTGGGAGCCGCCCGTGCGCTTCAGGGCGAAGGCGCGCGACGGCGTCACGGACGTGTACGGCTACCTCTTCCTCCCGCCGCACCGGGTCGAAGGCGTCGTGTACCCGGTGGTGGACTACGTGTACCCCGGCCCGCAGATCGGGCCGATCCGATCGGCCGGGTTCACGGCGGGCCCGCGCGGGCAGGGGCACGCCTATGCGGAGCTCGGGTTCGTCGGCTTCGTCGTCGACGCGATCGGCACCCCGTTTCGCTCGAAGGCATTTCACGACGGCTACTACGGCAACATGGGCGACAACGGGATCCCCGATCACATCTCGGCCCTGAAGGAGCTCGCCCTCACCCATCCGATCGACATCGAACGCGTCGGGATCTTCGGCCACTCCGGCGGCGGGTTCGCGTCGACCGACGCGATCCTCCGCCACCCCGACTTCTTCAAGGTGGCGGTGTCCGGCGCCGGGAATCACGACAACCGGGGCTACCACTTCCCGTGGGGCGAGAAGTACCAGGGGCTGCTGACAGAGAACGACGACGGGACGGACAGCTACGACCCGCAGGCGAACCAGAACCTCGCCGCGAACCTGAAGGGGAAGCTGCTTCTCCACTACGGGACGCTCGACGACAACGTCCACCCGAACATGACGATCCTCGTCGCGCAGCAGCTCATCGAGCACAACAGGGACTTCGACATGCTCGTCTTTCCGAATCGAAATCACGGCTATGCGCGCGAGCCGTACCTGATCCGGCGGACGATGGACTACTTCGTCGAGCACCTCATGGGGTCGACGCCGCCGGAAGGCTACGAGATCAGGGAGCCCCGGTAGGCCGGACCGTTGCCGGGTCGGGTCGACGGCCCGAGTGTAGACGGATGCGGATCGACGATGCGCAGCGCGAGATGCGGACCGCCTTTCTCGGCGGGTTCATGGGGCAGCTCGTCTCGGGGACCCTCTGGGCGGTGTCCGCGGCGCTCGCCACGTGGGGGACACCGCGCCAGGCCATCATCTTCCTCGTCGTCGCGGGAATGGGGATCTTCCCGCTCACACAGATAGGGTTACGTACGATCGGGCGTGCCGGAGCGGTCGGACCGTCGAACACGCTGTACTCCCTCGGTCCGCAGGTCGCCTTCCCCCTGCCTCTCGCGCTTCCCGTCGTGGGAGCCGCGGCGCTCTATCGGCTCGACTGGTTCTACCCGGCGTTCATGATCGTACTCGGGGCGCACTACCTTCCCTTCGTATTCATGTACGGGATGCGGATGTACTACGCCCTCGCGGCGATCCTGTGGGTGGCGGGGATGGTGCTCGGGCTGTGGATCGAGGCGCCGTTCGCGACCGGCGCGTGGCTCACCGCGGGCATCCTGTTCGTCTTCGCGGTGCTCGGCCGCGCGCTCACCCTGCGCGAAGAGAGAGTCGCCGGGTGAGGAGGTGCGGTCTCGTGGTTCTCGGAGCGGCGACGCTGCTGTCGACGCCTGTCCCGGCCACGGCGCAGGCGGAGCCAACGCCCGAGGAGACCGAGGTGTGGGAGCCGGCCCCGCCCGTCGTCACGCCGGCGCCGGCCGGGCCGATGACCCCGCCACCCTCGGACGCGATCGTCCTGTTCGATGGGACGACCCTCGACGAGTGGGAGTCCGCGCGCGATGGGTCGCCCGCGGCGTGGACGCTCGCCGACGGCGTGATGACGGTCGACAAGTCCACGGGCGACATCCGGACGCGGCGACGGTTCACGAGCTTTCAGCTTCACCTCGAGTGGCGAGTCCCCGAGCACATCACCGGCGAGGGGCAGGCGCGGGGCAACAGCGGCGTCTTCCTCGCGGCGACGGGCACGCGTCCGGGCGGGTACGAGCTCCAGATCCTCGATTCGTATCGAAACGACACCTACGTGAACGGGATGGCGGCGAGCGTCTACAAG
The DNA here is from genome assembly GCA_033720355.1 of Gemmatimonadota bacterium. GTDB lineage: Bacteria > Gemmatimonadota > Gemmatimonadetes > Palauibacterales > Palauibacteraceae > Palauibacter. The sequence continues at coordinate 1,054 of JAWWCR010000085.1, read as the reverse complement.
CAGTTCATCCCGCTCGCGAACCCGACACGGCCGCCGGGCGAATGGCAGGTCTACGACATCGTGTGGACCGCCCCGACCTTTGGGCCCGACGGCTCGGTGCGGACGCCGGCACGCATCACGGCCTTCTTCAACGGCGTGCTCGTACAGAACGACGTCGAGCTCGCCGGCGAGACGAAGTATCGCGGAGAGCCCGAGTACTTCGCGTACGACGACGCGCCGATCCTTCTCCAGGCGCACGGCGATCCGAGCCCCCCGATCAGCTTCCGCAACATCTGGGTGCGTCCGTTGCCGTAGGCCGATCGCCGCCGAGCGCGCCACCAATGCAACGTGGAGCCCACCCCAGTCGTCTGTTTCGGGGACGACGAGAGCGGGACGGGGGCAGGTGGGGCCTCTGAGCACGTCGTCGCCGACTGATTCCGAAGAATTCGCTGCCACGTTTCAACGACATCCGGGAGGGTGTGTGCTGCGGGTGAGATGCCGCGATGCGATATGCCGGGGCGCGATGGGGGTGGTCATGGGGCTGCTCGCGGCGCCCGTCGCCGGTCAGGTGCCGGACTCGACCCGCGGCCCCCGGGTCTACCAGATGCCCGATCTGCGGGCGCGAGCCGTCCGTCCCGTCACGACCGTCGGCGGGACCAGCGGGCTCGAGGTGGCGATCGACTCGATGCGTCTGCCACCCGCGCCGACCCTCGAGTTCGTGCTGCGCGAGCTCCCGACGGTCCACGTTCGGACGAACTCGCGCGGCGAGGCCGAGCTCTCGGTGCGGGGGTCGGAGTCTCGCCAGACCGCGATCCTCATCGACGACATCCCCATCACCCTCGGGTGGGACGGGCGCACCGACGCCTCGGTGATCCCCGCGACGGCGCCGAAGCGCATCTCGGTCGTGCGCGGGCTCTCATCGCTGTTGTACGGTCCGAACGTGCTCGGCGGCGTGATCGAGATGGACGTCGCGGACGACCCCACCGCGCCCGACCGCACGACCGTTCGGGTGACGGGCGGGGTCGACCATGTGGGCGGATTCGGCACGTCCGGCACGCTCGAGGTGCCGATCGAG
>JAWWCR010000084.1:0-19570 GCA_033720355.1 Gemmatimonadota bacterium | reverse complement strand
TGGAGCTTGCGATGAGATCGTCACGTCACCCACATCCACCGACCCGATTCCTGGTTCGGCTCAAGTTGCCGAATGCCGAAATCAGTCGCAAGCAAAGGCCGCGCGGCGGCCGCAGAATCTCGTCTCTCCCGCCTCACTCGAACTCGAACCCGGGGGCGTCCCCCCAGAGACTCTCGAGACGATAGAAGTCGCGCACCGGCCCCAGGAACACATGCACGATCAGACCGACGAAGTCCATCAGGACCCACTGCCCCCGGTCCAGACCCTCGATCCCGACGGGCCGGAACCCCGCGGCTTTCGCACGTTCCACGATGTTCTCCGAGATCGCGCGCGTGTGCGTGTCGGAGTCGCCGCTCGCGATGAGAAAGAAATCGGTCACGTCGGATATCCCGCGCAGATCCAGGATGACCGGCTCGCGCGCGTTCCGCTCGAGCGCGGCCTCGGCGATGCACCTCAACTCGGGCAGCGGCTCCCCACTCTCGGAGAGCCGATCCCACGCGTCGTCGAACGAGACCGGCGCGGTAGCGTCGTTCGTCACTCCTCCGCCACCACCCACACCTTGATCTCCGGCTGTACATCCGCATGCAACCGGATCGGGACGTCGTAGACCCCGAGCTCCTTGATCGGCTCGTCGAGGCGGATTACCCGGCGATCGACCTCCAGCCCTGCCTCCCCCAGCCGCTCGGCGATGTCCGCCGCCGTCACCGAACCGAAGAGCTTCCCTTCCTCGCCGGCCCGAACCTTGAACGTCAGCGACTGCTCCTCGAGCCTGATCGCCAGCGACTGCGCGGCCTCGCGCTCGCGAGCCGACGCCTGTTCGATCTGTCGACGCTCCTCCTCGAAACGCCGTCGATTCCCATCGGTGGCGAGCAGGGCCAGCCCCTGCGGGATGAGGTAGTTGCGGGCATATCCGGGCTTCACCGCGACCATCTCGCCGGCGTGCCCCAGATCCACCACGTCCTTCCTCAGAATGACCTCGACCATGTGTGCTCCTCCGTTATTACTCCGCTCCGGATTCCACCCCGAACCCGGACCGGAGATCCAACCACGTATCGCTCAATCCCATGACCAGCGCGGTACCGAGCGTCACCGGATAGAAGAGGACCGCCGCAAGCACCCACACCACGATCCACCAGCCAGCTGACACCACCGTGGTTCCGAGCCACGCCAGCACGGCGAGACCACGAAACACGTACAGCCCCCCCATGAACATCACCAGATTCCCGCCGAGCCGCGCGTTCGCGGCGCCCAGCGGGGCGATGAGGAGGATCAGTCCCACGATCAGCGTCCAGGCCAGATGATCGCTGAACGTGAACCATCTCAGCGGGCTCAGCGCGGCCTCCACGCCCTCCAGCCTTCTCGCCACATACGATGCTACGCACAGAGCGCTGAGGGACGCGAGCCCGACCAGCGCGGGATACACCGCCATCGCCACGTCGCGCATCACCGAGAGGACCTCGGTCGCCCCCTCCCACCCGTCCGCTCCCAGCTCTACCAGCAGGAAGAACTGGTCGTACTGAGAGCGGACGCTCGCGTCGATCCCCGTGACCACCTCGGGCCGCAACAGCCCGACGCCGGCCACAACCGCCCCGGCGAGGACGATACCACCCAGCCCCCGCGTGAAGAGGGTCCGTTTCGGAGCGAGGGACGTCATGACGACGAACCCCCCGCCCAGCAGAAGGCCCCACCCCCGCCACAGGTACGCGTCCGCCCCCGTCGCGCCGCGCAGCCCCGCGAGCAACAGCACGAGGAGCGACAGCCCGAACACGAGGCTGAATCCGCGTCTCCACTGCGTCGCGACCACATAGACGGCCACCGGGATCCCGATCACCGCCAGCCGCCCGAACGCGGTCGGGCTCGGCGGCAGGAGCGCCGTCGTCACACCCGCCAGGGCCACCGCACGCCAGAAGCTCCTCCGACGATCGCCGAGCGCCGGCCGTTCGACCTCCGGCGCACCCACCCGCGATCCGCTCCGGATACCGCGGCTACGAGTGGTAGCCGCGGATGTACGGGAGGAGGGCCAGGTATCGGGCGCGCTTGATGGCCATCGCCAGCTGTCGCTGGTGCCTCGCGCACGTCCCGGTGGCTCGTCGGGGGAGGATCTTTCCGCGATCCGAGATGAACCGGTCGAGCGTCCGCTCGTCCTTGTAGTCGACGCGGGCGATCTTGTTCTCGCAGAAACGGCACGCCTTACGAAAGGCCATCGTCAGCTCTCTTTCTCGTCGGCCTCGTCGGCCTCGTCGTCCGTGTCGTCCTGCCCTACATCGTCCTCATCGTCCCCATCGCCGTCATCGTCATCATCGTCATCGTCGTCATCGTCATCTTCGCCCTCGTCATCGTCGTCGTCGTCATCGTCGTCGTCGGACTGGTCCTTGCCGCCGCGGCGACCGGGCTGGACGCGATCGTCCATCTCGGCCTGCATCGAGCCGGGGGTGGGGAGCTCGCCTTCGGAGAGCACGATCAGATAGCGAAGCAGATCCTCTTCGAGCTTGAGCAGACGCTCGAGCTCACTGAGCACGGCGGGGTCGGCCGTGAACTGGGCCACGACGTAGTACCCGTTCGTCTGTTTCTGGATAGGGTAGGCGAGCTGGCGTTTGCCCCACTGCTCGAGGGCGGTGATCTCGCCCTTCCCGTCGCCCGTCAGGATCGCGTGGTACCGCTCGATCTTCGCCTCGATCTCTTCAGGCGTGAAGTTCGAACGGAAGATGTACACGATCTCGTAATCGCGCATGGATGGCTCCTTCGGTCTCGTTCGGCCCCGGTACCGGCCCGGAGCAGGAGTCGTACGCTTGTCGCGACCCACTCGCGTCCTTCGACGCATCGGCCGCACCTTCTTCTGTCTGTCGCGCCTCGCGGCGCGTCCTCCCGTGGGCCCGGGAAGGCCGCGGAAGCTATCTTCCGCGGCCCGCGACGCCAATCCCCCTCGAGCTCCTAGAGAAGTCCCGTGATCAGCAGTACCGCGTCGGCAACGCGCCCGAGAACGAGCTCGACCTGCTCGGGATCGGCGGCGGCCACTCCGTGCACTCTCGCGAACCAGGGCGCGAGCACGAGCGAGACGACGCTGATCAGCTTGATCACGATGTTCATGGACGGACCCGACGTGTCCTTGAACGGATCGCCCACCGTGTCGCCGACGACGGCCGCCTTGTGCGGTTCGGATCCCTTCCCGCCGTGCGCACCCGTCTCTATGTACTTCTTCGCGTTGTCCCAGGCGCCGCCCGCGTTCGACATGTACAGCGCGAGCAGCACACCGGTCACCGTCGCGCCGGCCAGCGCGCCCCCGAGCGCCTCGACACCGAGGAAACGGCCGACAAGCACGGGCACGATGATCGCGACCAGCCCGGGGACGATCATCTCCTTGAGCGCCGCGGCCGTCGAGATGTCGACGCATCGCGCCGAGTCGGGCTTCGCCGTCCCCTCCATGATCCCGGGGATCTCACGGAACTGCCGGCGCACCTCCTCGACCATCCCGGCGGCCGCGCGCCCGACGGCGGTCATCGTGAGCGCCGCGATGAAGAACGGCGTCGCGCCTCCGATGAACATCCCCATCACCACGAGCGGGTCGACGAGGTTGATCCCGGTCTGACGGAGCCCGACCGCGTTCGCGTAGGCGGAGAAGAGGGCGAGCGCCGTGAGCGCCGCCGATCCGATCGCGAAGCCCTTCCCGATCGCCGCGGTGGTGTTGCCGAGAGCGTCGAGCGAATCGGTGATCGAGCGGACCTCGGGGCCGAGCTCGCTCATCTCCGAGATCCCGCCCGCGTTGTCGGCCACCGGGCCGTACGCATCCACCGACATCGTGACGCCGACCGTGGCCAGCATGCCGACCGCCGCGATCCCGATCCCGTAGAGACCGGCGAAGTTGAAGGCGAGGAAGATCCCGGCGCAAATGAGCAGCATCGGGATCGCGGTCGACTCCATCCCGACGGCCAGACCGGTGATGATGTTGGTCGCCGACCCGGTCTCGGAGGCCTGGGCGATCTTCCGGATCGGCCCTGCGGCCGTGTAGTACTCCGTCACGAGCCCGATGCAGATGCCGATCACGGAGCCGAGCAGCATCGCCCAGAAGGGGCCGGCGGCGGGGTGGAGCAGCGTCCACAGCCCCTGTGCCTCGACGTCGAAGATCGGGAGCGACGTGGTGATGAAGTAGGCCATCACCCAGAAGATCACGGCCGCGATGATGGGCGCGTAGCGAAGCGCCGTGGCCGGGTTCATCCGCTCGAGCATACGGATCGACAGGATGCCGATCGCGCTCGCGAGAAAACCCGCCATGACGTAGAGGATCGGCAGCGCGATGGCCGACAGACGCGCGCCCTCGAGGATCACCGGGCTCGTGATCCCGATTACGATCGTCGCGATGACCGAGCCCACGTAGGACTCGAAGATGTCGGCGCCCATCCCGGCCACGTCACCCACGTTGTCGCCGACGTTGTCGGCGATCGTGGCGGGGTTCCGCGGGTCGTCCTCCGGGATGCCCGCCTCGACCTTTCCGACGAGGTCGGCCCCGACGTCGGCCGCCTTCGTGTAGATCCCGCCCCCGACGCGCGCGAAGAGCGCGATCGAGGATGCGCCCATCGCGAATCCCGAGATGATCTCTCCGAACGGCCTGAAGCCCACCTCGGACGGCTCGTAGATGAGCAGCACGAGACCGATCCCCAGCAGCCCGAGCGCGGCGACCGCGGTGCCCATCACGGCGCCACCCGAGAAGGCGACGCGGAGGGCCTTGGCCTGCCCCTCGGCGCGCGCCGCCTCCGATGTGCGGACGTTGGCGCGTGTCGCCGCCTGCATGCCGAAGAAGCCGGCGAGGATCGAGCACGTGGCGCCGAGCCCGTAGGCGACGGCCGTGCGCGCGCCGATGAGCCAGAAGAGAAGGGCCGCGACGACGATCACGAACGGCACGAGAATCGTGTACTCGCGTCGCAGGAAGGCCATGGCGCCGCCGTGGATCTGATCCGCCAGGTCCGCCATGACGTCGTTTCCGACGGGCTGCGCTTTCACGTAGGTGTACAGGCCGAACGAGAACATCAGCCCGATGACACCCAGCCAGAGCGAGAAATCGATGTATCCGACCACGTGGTCTCCTTATCCGTTCAGTTCGCGTTGAAGCGGTTCATCGCCGCCTCGACGCCCGACTCGAGCCAGAGCTCTACCGCCTCCGTGGCACGGGGGAAGGTCGACAGCGTCGCCTCCTCGTCGGCTCGCGGCATGCGGGTCAACACCCAGTCGGCGAGGTCGATGCGGTCGTCGTGCGGTTTCCCGACGCCGATGCGAAGCCTCGCGTAGTCGTTCCCGATCGCATCGCGCAGCGACCGGAGTCCGTTGTGTCCCCCGGGCGAGCCGCTCGCGCGGATGCGGATTCGTCCCGGGTCCAGCCAGACATCGTCGACGAGGACGAGCAGATCGCGCGACGGGTCGATGCCCCTCCGGTCGATCAGCGAGCGAACGGCCGGCCCGCTCCGGTTCATGTACGTAAGCGGCTTGTGCAGCTCGACCGCCCGTTCATCCACGTGCCCCGCGGTGCGCGCCGTCTTCCCGGCGGGCTCGAAGCCGCCGAACCCCCACCGGACGGCGAGACGATCGGCCAGCCACCACCCCGCGTTGTGTCGGGTGTCGCGGTAGCGGTCGCCGGGGTTGCCGAGCGCGACGATCAGGCGCATACCGGCTGCGGAGATCCCGCCAGCCGTCCTCTCCTACTCGGAGTCTTCCTCGTCGTCCGCGTCGTCCTCGGCGGCATCCTCGCCCTCCTCGTCGCCCTCGACGAGCTCGCCCTCGAGCCCTTCCTCCATCTCCTCGTCCTCTTCCTCGACCGTGATGATGGTCGGCTGGACGCAGGTGCAGATGGTCAGGTCGGCGTCATCGAGGATCACGATGTCGCCCGCGTCGAGGTCGGCGACGTGGATCGAGTCGCCGATCTCCATCGACGAGACGTCCACCGTGATCTCGGAGGGGATGTTCGCGGGCGTGCACTCCACCTCGAGCTCGTGGCGGGTCTGCTGCATGATCCCGCCCTCCTCGACGCCCGGAGCGTGTCCGACGAGGTGGACAGGCACCTTGACGTTGATCTTCTGTCCGGCGCGGATGCGCAGGAAATCGACGTGGAGGAAGTCCGACCGGAAGGGGTGTCGCTGCACCTCCCTGATGAGGACCTGGTGTTCCCCCTCGCCCTCGACCTCGAGCGACAGGACCGTGGTGGCGGCGTGGATCCGGGCCATCAACCGCTCGAACTCGTGCATGTCGATCGTCAGGGCCAGCGTCTCGGCCTCGTCTCCGTAGACGACCGCGGGCAGACCTCCGCTGCGGCGCAACCGCCGCGCGGCGCTCTTGCCCCTGTCTTCTCTCGGCTCCGCACGGAGCGTCGCGTTCTCGTTGCTCATATCCGTTCCCTCAGTTGAACAGCATCTCAGTTGAACAGCATGCTCACCGAGCTGTTCGTGTGTGTACTCTCGATCGCCTGCGCCAGCAGGCTGGAGACGGAGAGCACCGTCAGGTTCGGGAGCGCCTCGCGAACTCCGGGCGCCACCGGCACGGTGTCCGTGACCGTAATCTCCTTCACGTTCGCCTTCGCGAGCCGCTCGACGGCGGGTCCCGAGAAGAGCGGGTGCGTGGCGAGCACGTAGACGTCCTTCGCTCCATGGTCGCGAATGACATCGATCGTGGTGCACATCGTGCCCGCGGTATCGATCATGTCGTCGGGTACGATGCAGTCCTTCCCCTCGACTTCACCGACGATGTTCGCGACCTCGGCCACGTTCGGGGCCGGGCGCCGCTTGTCGATGATCGCCAGATCGCCTCCGAGCCGCTTGGCGTACCCCCTGGCCATCTTCGCCGCGCTCACATCCGTCGCGACGACGCACAGGTTCTCGAGCTTCTTCATCTCGTAGTAGCGCCGGAACACGGGCGCCGCGTAAAGGTGGTCGACCGGGATGTCGAAGAAGCCCTGGATCTGGTGCTGGTGGAAGTCGATCGACAGAAGCCGGTCCGCCCCGGCGGCCGTGATCAGATTCGCCATCAACTTCGCGGCGATCGCCACGCGCGGCTGGTCCTTCCTGTCGGAGCGTCCGTACCCGTAGTAGGGCACCACGGCCGTGATCCGCGCGGCGGAGGCGCGTCGCGCGGCATCGATCAGGATCAGCAGCTCGAGGATGTTCTCCGCCGGCGGGTTGGTGGACTGGATCAGGAAGACGTCGCGACCGCGCACGTTCTCGTTGATCCCGACGAAGATCTCCCCGTCGGCGAAACGCTTTATCGTGACGTCGCACAGCTCCTCATCCAGCACCCCCGCGATCCCTTCCGCGAGATCGTGGCTGGCGGTGCCCGAAAGCAGCATGATCGGATTCGTGCTTGCCGAGAAGTCCGGCGTGTCCACGTGCGTTCCGTGCCCGGTGTTGTGGAGATGTGAGCTGGGTCCCGAACCCATGACGGCGCATGGCGCCCCACCGGACTGCGCACCCGGTGTTCGACAGCCGCCTAGGATACCGCGATCGGTGGCGGATTGTCAACGAAAACCCGATCGGCCCGTCCCGTTTCGCGGGGAACCCTCGCAGATTGCGGGACCGCGGTGGAGGCCCGCGCACCTAAGTGATTCGGCGCACGACGGTTACTCCCGGTTCCCTTCTTGCGCCTCGGCTGGCGACGAACGCGAGCCGTCCCGGTCAGGACGGCCGGGACCATTTGAAGCGACCGGATCGGTGCGATGGGGTTCGTCCAGATCACGCTGGTGCTGCTGATCGCCGCGGTGCTCCTCCTTGGAGGCACGCGTGGCTTTCTGTGGGGGCATCTGCGCAGCCGCCGGCTCGGCCGCGTATCGATCCGGATGGTCCAGCCGGCGGAACTCCCCTCGACACTGGCTCCCGTCCTGGAGGCGGCCGCGCGCGACCTGCGCGCTCTCGGGTTCGAAGAGGCCGGCGCCCGCTGGACGGGCTCGATCGACCGATTCGAAGGCGATCGCCCCGAGCTCGTGTTCGTGCACCCGGGGACCGGAGCGCTCGCGCTCGCCGGTCCGCCGATTCCCGGGATGGGGGATCGCCCGTACCGGGTCTCGTTCTTCTCGAAGGTCGACGGCGGCCCGGTCGTCGCGACGTTCGACGGGATCGCTCACCTGACGCCGCGGTTTCCCGGAGGCTGGGAGTGCCGGGACCACGACGTCAACGACCTTGGACGGCAGTGGGCGCACCACCTCCATGCGCTCGAGGCTCACGGCGGACGCTCGGGCACCGTCCGGGTCGACCCCGCCGCGTGGAACCGGATCGAGCAGGAGGCCATCTCGTCGACCCTCGACGAATGGGAGCGGGACGGCGCGATCGGCCGTATCCCCTCCACGTCCGACGCTGATCCGAGCTGGCGGCTCCGTCCGATGGAAGCGTGGGCCCTCGCGGGGTCGATGCTCGCGGGGCAGAAGCGCGTCCTGGCGCGAGAAGCGGAAGCGGCGCGGGACCAGGCGCGTCGCGAGCTGTGGCGCGAGAACCTGGACATCCTCACCGATCCCATGGATCCCCATCTCGAACGGGCCCGGGCGGCGGGGATGGCCTGGAGCTACCGATACCACAGGGACGCGAACCGTCGGCGCCAGGACTCCCGCACGACCGCGGCGCGCTGGGCAGCCGGGCTCGTGAGCGCCGGGGGCTGCGTCGCGGTCTTCGCGATCTGGTTCGGGTGGGAGCTCGCGCTGTTGCTCACGGGTGTCCTTCTCCTGCACGAGCTGGGGCACGTCGCGGGCATGGCGGCGCTCGGGTATCGGGACCGCCGGATCCTCTTCCTGCCGTTCTTCGGGGCCGCCGCGCGCGGCGAGAAGGCCGACGCGACCCCGGCGCAGCGCACGGTCGTGGCATTGCTCGGGCCGGTACCGGGATTGCTCGTGGGTCTGGGTTGTCTTCACGTCTTTTTTCAGGCCGGTGGGTTGTGGTGGATGGCGCTCGCGACGACGGCGCTGATCGTCAACTACTTCAACCTCCTGCCGATCTCCTCGCTCGACGGCGGTCGCGTCCTGGAGGTCCTGCTGCTCGGCCGCTATCCGCGCGCCCAGGTGGTCTTTCTCGCCGGCGGCACGATCGCCCTCGCCGCCGTCGGATGGTGGTTCCGCGATCCCATCCTGGCAGCGATGTCGCTGGCGCTGATCATCTCGCTCAGATCGGCGTGGTCGGCGGCGCGTGGAGTCGTGCGGGTGCGGGAACGCGTCGATCCCGGGATGAGTCGTGCCGAGCGGACACAGGTCGTCTTCGAGACGCTTCAGGAGCCCCCGTTCGCGTCCACCCCGCCGGTCCAGCGTATCAGGCTCGCCTCGATCATCGAGCCCAGGGTGGCGATCCAGCCCGTCCGCCCGCGTGCAGCGCTCGCCGGCGCGCTCGTCTATCTCGGTCTGCTCGCCGGGACGCCCGCCGCCGTCACCGCATCGGTCTATCTGTTCCAGCCCGCCCTGTGGGAACTCGTCATCACGCGGGGAGAAGGTGAGGGGGAGGGATCGTCGAACGTCGCGGCCGCGGCCGCGGCCGCGGCCCCGCTCGCCGCCGGGCAGCCGGATCAGCCGAGCAGCGTCAGCATCTTCGAGGCGTCCTTCGTGGGTCGTTGACACGCGAAGTCACGACATACGTACGCGGCCGCACCTCCATCCACGGGCTCGTGTCCCGCGGCGAACGGAGCCAGCGCGTCGACCCTCTCGGCATCTTCGGGCTCGGCGGGTCTGAAGAGGACGGATGTCCGGGGACGGTATGCGCCTCGAAGGGCCGACAGGAGCGTCGAGGTGTCGGGCGCGCCCCTCCTCCCGGCGATCACGACCTCGTGGGAGGGACCGATCGCCAGATCCAGCGCGACCAGCGACATCGCGTGAGCTGACGGGGCTCGAGCGATGGCGCCCCCGAACGCGGCGCCGATCGCCTCCGCCCGCTCGGCCCACTCGGCCGAACCGGTGAGTCGAGCCAGACGAAGGAGCCCGTACCAGGACGTCGCGTTGGCCGAGGGCGTCGCACCGTCGTGGATCTCGCGCTGGCGGACGATGACGTCGGCGACGCCGGCGGCGGACGTGTACACACCTCCCCGCTGCGTATCCCAGAAGCGGTCGACGAGACCGCGCGCCAGCTCGCACGACGTCTCGAGCCAGTCGGTCTCGAGGGTGGCCGCGTAGAGCTCGAGGGTCCCCCAGAGCATGTACGCATAGTCCGCAGCACCTGCCTCGATCCCGCTACGACCTTCGCGATAACGGTGTACGAGGGCGTCGCCGTCGCGCATCCGGTCCAGCACGAACCGGGCGGCGCGCTCGGCCGTTCCGGTGGCGCCAGGATCGGCGAACGAACGGCCGGCGCTCGCGAGCGCCGCGATCATGAGCCCGTTCCAGTCCGCGAGGATCTTGTCGTCGAGGAGAGGACGCGGTCGCCCCCCCCGCGCGTCGAGCAGAGCCCCCCGGATCCGCTCTATCCCTGCCTCGACCTCCTCCACGGACTGGCCGCGATCGGCGGCGATGCGCTCGATCGGTCGAGACAGGTGGAGGATGTTCTCGCCGGTCATGCGACCCGTCGCCTCGTCGGCGAAGTTGCCTCGCGCCGCCACCCCGAACACGTCCCGCGCGAACGCGGCGTCGTCGGCACCGAGACGAGACTCGAGGGCCTCGTCGAGCTCGGCCCGCGACCAGACGTAGAAGGCGCCCTCCCGACCCTCGCTGTCCGCATCCTCGGCGGAGTAGAAGCCCCCGCCCGGGTCGAGAAGGTCGCGCCTCACGTACTCGAAGATCTCTTCGGCGAACCGCCTGTACCGGTCGTCACGGGTCGCTTCCCAGGTCTCGACGCACGCCATTGCCAGGAGCGCCTGGTCGTAGAGCATCTTCTCGAAGTGCGGCAGCAGCCACCGCGCGTCGGTGGAGTATCGGTGGTATCCGAAGCCCACGTGGTCGAAGATCCCGCCTCGCCGCATCGAGCCGAGCGTCCGCTCGACCATCTCCAGCGGGCGCCGGTCGCCGGTTCGGTCGTGCCACCGGAGGAGGAACAACAGGTTGTGGGGAGTCGGGAACTTCGGCGCCGATCCGAACCCGCCCCGGGACTCGTCGTAGCGCTTCTCGAGCTCCTCGAAGGCGCGGCGCAGCGTCGACGCATCGAGGGCGGTGCCCGACTCGTCGCCTGCCGAGCGCGCCTCGACCTCGCGGATCGCCCTCACCGCGTGCGTCGCCGATTCCTCGATCTCGTCTCGGCGCTCCTCCCACAGACCCCGCAGCCGCGGAACGAGCTCGAGCATCCCTATACGTCCGTGCCGGGTCTCGCGCGGGAAATAGGTTCCGGCGAAGAAGGGACGCAGGTCCGGCGTGAGCACCACCGTCAGCGGCCACCCTCCGTGCCCCGTCATCAGCTGGCACACGGTCATGTAGACCGCGTCCACGTCGGGCCGTTCCTCACGATCGAGCTTGACCGGGATGAACGCATCGTTGATGAGCGCGGCGACCGCCGGGTCCTCGAACGACTCGTGGGCCATCACATGGCACCAATGGCAGGTCGCGTAGCCGATCGACAGGAAGATCGGGCGGTCCTCGTCGCGCGCCCGCTCGAACGCCTCCTCGCCCCACGGATACCAGTCCACGGGGTTCGTGGCGTGCTGGAGGAGGTAGGGGCTGCTGGCCGAGATCAGCCGGTTGGGTCGCGCATCCTGGTCGGAGTCGACCCGATCGCTCATCCGCCGACCACCCTCGCCGGTGTCAGCCGCGTGTCTTCGTTTCCGGTCCCGAGACGTCCTCCCTGGCCGAGCCCCCAGCAATAGGCGCTGCCATCGGCGAGGAAACTGCAGGTATGGTCCTCGCCCGCGGTAGCGGCCCGGTGGTCGATCGGCCCCGACACGATGGCCGGCTCGAGACGCGACAACTCGTTGCCGGTGCCCAGCTGCCCGTTCACGCCGGCGCCCCAGCAATACGCGAGACCGTCGGTCGTGACGCCGCACGTGTGGTCGATCCCGGCCGAAATCGACTCGAACTGTAGCCCCCCCTGTACGAGAAGCGGCTGGAGCAACGTGGCCGTCGTTCCGGACCCGAGCTGGCCATCGCCGCCGTACCCCCAGCAATAGGCCTGTCCGCCCGCGGTCACGGCACAGGTGTGGCGCCCCCCCGCGCTCACGTGTGTGAAGTCGAGGCCGCCCGTGACCGGCGCCGGCTCGAGGCGATCGATCAGGTTGCCGGTCCCGAGCCGTCCGTCGTCGCCCTCGCCCCAGCAGTAGACCTGGTCGGCGGCGGTGACCCCGCACGTGTGGGCATCGCCCGCGCTCACCTCGACGAAGGTGATCCCCCCGATCACGACGGCCGGGGAGGGCCGCGAGGTCGTGTTCCCGGTCCCCAGCCGCCCCGCTTCACCGGATCCCCAGCAATACGTCTCGTCGGCGGTCGAGACGCCGCAGGTGTGGACCGTGCCGGCGCTCACTGAACGAAACAGAATCGTCGATGACACCTGCGTGGGGGTCGCGCGGTCCTCCTGGGCTCCGTCGCCGATCTGGCCGTCCGTACCGGCCCCCCAGCAGAAGACGCGATCGTTCGAGGCCAGCCCGCAGGTATGTTCGGTACCGGCATCCACATCCACGAACTCGACGGCGCTGATCAGACGCGTCGGCTGTACGCGATCCTGAGACGCCCCGTCCCCGATCTGTCCGCGCGCCCCGCTGCCCCAGCAATAGGTTCCGCGCTGGCTCACCCCGCAGGTGTGCGCACCGCCGGCCTCGAGCACCGTGTACGCCGGCGGATCGACGTCGGGGGGAGGTGGCGGCGGCGGGGACGTCGTCCCATCCGAGCAGGCCGCGAGACCCGGCAACGCCGCGACGACCGCAAATAGTGACCAGCGGTTGTGAAAGAACTTCATGGGTGCCCCACCTTTTGGCAGGTCGCTGAACCGCGCGCGGCGGGCTCGGGCCGCGCCCGCCCCGATCGGGGCAAGCCATGTGCCCCGGCGAGATCGGGCGGCCAGGACCGAAACGGGAAGGTGGATTGGCCCCCCAGGGGTCGAACCTGGATTACCGGCTCCAAAGGCCGGGGTCTTGCCATTAGACGAGGGGCCAGCATGTGCAGCCGGAGGCCGCCCGGACGCGGGGCGTGCCGTCGACGGGTCTCGGTGCGACTCAGATCGGTAGCCGTACTTCATGCGTCCTCCACCCGTCGTCATCCCCGAGTCCCTGCTCCGCCAGCCTCCTTCGGGCGTCCGTCCGACGATCCGCGTCGGCGAACACGCCGAAGAGCGCGGATCCCGAGCCGGTCATTGACGCCACCGCCCCCGCATCCTGCAATATCTCGAGCACGCCCGCCAGCGTGGGGTGTCGGCGCACCACCGGCGGCTGGAGGTCGTTCGCCACGATCCGCTCGAGCGACGTCCACTCGGCCAGGCGCGTCGCACCCGGCAGGACGCTCGCCCCGCCGGGATCGTCGCGGCCCTCGGCGGCGCGCTCATCGGCGAGCCACCTGTACGCGTCCGGCGTGGAGACGCCGAACGGCGGGCAGACCACGAGCGCATGCCTCGGGGAGGGGGGACGCAGCGGCAGCAACCGCCGGCCGCGCTCCCACCCCAGCGCGAGGGGCACGTCCAGCAGAGCGAAGGGAACGTCGCTCCCGAGCTCGCCGGCGACTCGCAGCAGATCGCGCATCTCGAGTCGGGGCCAGCGCTCCGCCAGCAGCCGGAGAACTCCGGCGGCGTCGGAGCTCCCGCCGCCGAGACCGCTGCCCGCGGGGATCCACTTGCTCAGCCGGATCGCGACACCGGGTCGCGCGCGCCCGCGCCCGAACGCCGCGTTCAGGAAGGCGACGGCGGCCCGGTGGCACAGGTTGTCGGGACCCGCGGGAACACCGTCCGCCTCGGGCCCGTCGACCTCGATGGTGATCCCGCTCCCCGAATCCGCGATCTCGACTTCGTCGGCCAGATCGGTGCGCGCGAGTACCGTCTCCACGCCATGGTACCCTGTCGCATCCCGCGCGAAGACGCGCAGCCGGAGGTTTACCTTCGCCGGACACGAGCCGATCATTCGACCGCCGCCGGCGGGGGCTCCCCCGCATCGCCGAGCTCGGACGCCACCTCGTCATGCAGCTCCTCCCTCAGCTCTTCCTTCACGTCCTGATCGCCGCCGCTGATCTCGCTACGACTCAGCCCGAGCTTCCGCATGTACCAGATCCCGAGCAGGGTCACGGGCAAAAAGGTCGCGAGGTGATAGGAGGCCGCGAACGAGATGATCCTGGCGGGCTCGACCGAGTACAGCTCGAGCCCGACGCGCGCACCGAACTCGAACGGACCGAAAAAACCCGGCGTCGAGGGGAGCGCGACGAACAGGCTGATGATGGACTGGAGCAGCATCGCCCCGACCATCCCGGGCCGCTCGATTTCGAAGGCCAGGAACCCCAGATAGAACGAGAAGGCGTTCGTGAGCCATACGATGGCGGTCCAGCCGAGGGCCACGAGGAGGATCCACCCCCGGCGGAGCACGCCCAGACCCAGGATGAACGCCTCGACGATGCCCACGAGCTTCTCCGCGAACGCCTCCGGCAGCCGCGACGACATCCAGCGCACGATGACAAGCACCTGGCGCGGGAACACGACCATGGCCGCCGCCACCAGGATGCCCACGCCGACGATCGCGACGAACGCGGTAAGGATCTCCACCAGCGGGCCCGCCGAGGCGAGCTCCTCGGGCCCGAGCGCGAAGTAGGCGGGGAGGAGCAGCGCCACGGTCGCCACCCCGTCGAGCAGACGTTCGACGACGAGCGAGGCGAGTACGGGGGCCAGACCCACGCTCTCCACCCGGGTGAGCGAGTAGGCGCGTGCGAACTCGCCGACCCGGGCGCCGATGACGTTGTTCGCCATGAAGCCGATGCAGACGGTCGCGAATCGCGAGCCGAAGGGGAGCACCCCCACGGCCGGCAGCAACAGGATCCGCCAGCGTATCGCCCTCAGCACGAACGTGAACGTGGCGACCGCCGTCGCAGCGAGCAGCCACCAGAGGTTCGCGTCGTCGAGATGCTCGAGCAGCTCCGGGACCGACACGTCCCGCAGCGCGAAGACGAGGAGGACGATGGAGACGACCACGCCGAAGACGATGATCGCCCGATGCTTCATCCGCGCGCCCGTCTGATGAGCTCGCACATCTCCGCCACCGCGCGCTCCATCCCCACGAGCACAGCGCGGCTGACGATCGAGTGCCCGATGTTGAGCTCCTCGCACTCCGGGATCGCGGCGACGGGCAACACGTTCTCGTAGGTGAGGCCGTGTCCCGCGTGGAGAGCGAGACCGGCCTCGCCGGCGCGACGTGCCGCGTCGCGGAGGCGCGCCAGCTCGCGGTCGGCGGCGGAGCGACCGGCCGCGTTCGCGTATTCTCCCGTGTGAAGCTCGACCGCGTGCGCGCCCAGCTCCGCCGCCGCGTCGATCGACGCCGGATCGGGATCGATGAACAGCGACACGCGCGATCCCACCGCGGTCAGACGCTCGATCGTCTCGCGGACCCGCCCGGGGTCTATGCTCAGATCCAGCCCCCCCTCGGTGGTGACCTCCTGCCGCTTTTCCGGGACGACCGTCGTCTGCGGGGCGGCCCACGCCTCGGCCAGGGCCAGCACTCCCTCCGACACGGCGAGCTCGAGGTTGACGAGCGTGCGCACCGTGCGGAGGAGTAGCTCGACGTCGCGGTCCTGTATGTGCCGCCGGTCTTCGCGCAGGTGGACCGTGATCCCGTGCGCGCCGCCCAGCTCCGCCAGGACAGCGGCTCGGACGGGGTCGGGCTCATCGGTGCCACGAGCCTGACGCACCGTCGCCACGTGATCGACGTTCACGCACAGACGTGTCTCGATGAGGTGGGCGAAGCTCTCACCCGACATCCGGCACCCTCCGGAAGGCTGTCACCCGCGTCGCGCGGGCGCCCGCGCGGGCCCTCCCCGCGCGAACGCGGCCAACGATACGGGGCCGGAGGGGTGGGGTCGACCCCCCGGACAGCGACGGATCGGCGGCGCCCACTACGCCGCGTCCCCCTCCTCGACGAGCAGCCCCGATGTGGCCCGCCACCGCCCCGCCACGTCCACCGGAACTCGAGCGACGAGCACGACGCGGCCGGACACGACCTCCTCCGCCAGCACCTCGCCCTCCCGGTACGCCTCGGCGACGGTTCGTCCGTCGGCCGCCGGGATGGAGATCCGGACGGTCTCGAGCGTCGAGCGGACGGCCTCGCGAATGGCCTCGCGCAACGCGTCCACTCCCCCCTCCTCGAATACGGAGCTGAACACGTGCGGTCCCATCAGCGCGCCGACCCGCTCGCGAAGCGCCCGCTCTTCGGCATGCGTCACCCGGTCGATCTTGTTGAGGACGAGGATGGCAGGCCGCTCTCCGGCCCCCGCGTCGCGGAGCACGTCCTCCACGGCGTCGATCTGCTCTTCCCAGCTGGGAGAGGACGCGTCGACGACATGCAGGAGCAGGTCGGCCTCGACGACCTCTTCCAGCGTCGCCCGAAACGACGCCACGAGGTGGTGGGGCAGCTTTCTGATGAACCCGACGGTGTCGGTCAGCAGGACCTGGAGCCCCTGCCCGAGCTCGCAAACCCGCGTGGCGGAGTCCAGCGTGGCGAAGAGGCGATCCTCGACGAACACGTCGCTCCCCGACAGCTCCCGGAGGATCGACGACTTGCCGGCGTTCGTATACCCGACGAGTGCGATCGTGAAGGCTCGATCGCGCGACTTCCGCTGCGTCTCCCGCGAGGACGCGATCTGGTCGAGCTGCCGCCGGAGCCGCGCGATCCGTCGGTCGATGAGCCGTCGGTCGGTCTCGATCTGTTGCTCACCGGGTCCGCGGGCGCCGATCCCGCCCCCGATCCGCGAGAGGTGGGTCCACATCCGCTTCAGACGAGGGCGCAGGTAGTAAAGCTGGGCGAGTTCGACCTGGAGCCGTGCCTCGGCGCTGCGGGCCCGCAGGGCGAAGATGTCGAGGATCAGCTCGGTCCGGTCGATCACGCGCGCCCCGAGCGCCTTCTCGAGGTTCGACCCCTGCGCGGGCGTGAGCTCCTCGTCGAATACCGCGAGCGTCGCGTCGTGCTCCGCCATGAAGCGCCGTAGCTGATCGACCTTGCCGCGGCCGATGTATGTCGAGGCGACCGGAGCCGCGAGACGCTGGACTACGGAACCCCGGACGGAGGCGCCCGCCGTGTCGGCGAGGCGGGCCAGCTCCTCGAGGTGCTCGTCGACCACGTCCTGCGACATGTCGCGCGGAGGCGCTCCGACGAGCACCGCCCGCTCCCGTGTCGATTCCTCAGTCATCCGATTCGCTCCCGGCACATTCCTCTCGCAGTCGACGGATCTCTTCGAGCCGCTCGGCGATCCGTACCTCCCAACCCTGCCGGGAAGGTACGTAGAACCGGCGGTCGGCCAGCGCTTCCGGTAGATAGGTCTGGGGGGCGACCGAACCGTCGTACTCGTGGTCGTACCGATACCCCCGTGAGTATCCGAGTTCCTTCATGAGCTTCGTGGGCGCGTTCCGAATGTGCAGCGGTACGGGCTCGGCGGGCGTTGTGCGAGCGGTCTCGAGCGCCTCGCCGAACGCCCGGTAGATCGCGTTCGACTTGGGGGCGAGCGCCAGATACGCGGCGGCCTGGGCGAGCGCCAGATCGCCCTCGGGGCTGCCGAGGAAGTGGTACGTGTCCCTTGCCGACAGGGCCAGCGCGAGTGCCCGCGGGTCGGCCAGACCGACGTCCTCCGCGGCCATCCGGACGAGCCGTCGGGCCAGGTACATCGGGTCCTCGCCGGCATCGAGCATCCGCGCGAGCCAGTACAGCGCGGCATCCACATCGGAACCGCGAACGGCCTTGTGCAGCGCGGAGATCAGGTTGAAGTGCTCTTCGCCCGACTTGTCGTATCTGGCGAACCGTTTCTGTAGCGCCGCCTCGACGTGCTCGACCTCGATCCGCGTGTCGGCGAGGTCTGCGGCGGTCTCGAGCGCGTTGAGCGCTCGCCGCGCGTCGCCGTCCGCCTCCGCCGAGATACGGGCCAGCGCATCGGGCGCGATCTCGAGCCCGCGCTCGCCCAGCCCCCGCTCGGGGTCCGCGAGGGCACGCCCGCAGATCGCGGCGATCTCATCGGGAGAAAGGGGTGCGAGGACGAGGACGCGCGTGCGGGAGAGAAGCGGGCCGACGACCTCGAAGCTCGGGTTCTCCGTGGTCGCGCCGACGAGCGTCACGACGCCCCGTTCTACGTGCGGCAGGAGTGCATCCTGCTGAGCGCGGTTGAACCGGTGTATCTCGTCCACGAACAGGACGGTCCCGCGACCCGTCGCTCTTCGACGCGCCCGAGCCTCCTCGATGATCTTCCGCACCCGCGGGATCCCGTCCGTCACCGCCGAGAAGGGGACGAACTCCGCATCCATGCGGGTCGCCAGCAACCCCGCGAGCGTGGTCTTCCCGGTGCCAGGCGGGCCCCAGAAGATCAGGCTCGGAACCCGGCCGGTCTCGATCAGCTCACGCAGCGGTCGCCCCTCGCCCACGAGCTCGTCCTGGCCCACGAACTCGTCCAGCGAGCGCGGGCGCATCCGCGCGGCCAGCGGCGCATCCGCCGTGGTCTCGTCCTCGGAGGGCGGCGTCGTCGACACGGCGTCGAACAACCCCGGTGCGTCAGACACCTGGCGCGCCCTCCCCTCCGCCGCTCCCGGCTGCCGGGTCGCCCCCCCCCGGGGACCCGGCGAGAGCCCCGAGCTCGATCAGGCGCTCCGCTTCGGCGACGAGGGCGTCACGCTCGTTGCGATCGGGATCCTCGAGCACCTGCTCGAGCAGCTCCTCCAGCATCAACCCGACGAGCGGGCCGGCCTCGAGCCCGAGCTCGAGAAGGTCTCCGCCGTCGATCGCGAGGTCGCGGATGGCGAGCGGCGGACGCGCGAGAATCTCCGAGTGGACCGTGCGGAACGAGGCCGCAACCACACGCTGCCAGTCGCGGTCGCTCGTCCTGGCGCCCCCGATGTGGAGACGGAACAGATCGCGCCAGCGGCCGTCCACCGCGGAGAGCCACGCACGGATGTGCGCGGCCGAATCGAGAGGACTCGGAAACGGCAGGTACAAGGCAACCAGCGTCCCCACCGCGCGTCTCTCGGCATTCGAGAACCGGAGCCGCTCCATCAGCCGCGCGACGGACTCGTCCTCGCTCGTCCCCGGGCCGGGCGCTCCGGTCGCCTCGGGCTCGCCCCGGAGACCGAGCGGCACGAGGAGACGGGCCAGCCGCAACAGGGGCCTGTGTTCGGGAATCGCGTCGACCGTGCCGAGATGCTCGCGCCACGTTGCGCGGTCGGTCGCGATGGGGACGAGCTCGGGGAACCAGTGATCCAGCACGCCGCACTCGGCATAGAGGTCGAGCGCCGTTGAGGGCGGCCCCGATGTCGGTGCGGCCGCCGGAGACGACCGCGGGCCGCGCCCTCGCGAGAGCACCTTCATCAGCTCTTCACGGATGCGCTCGGCCGACAGATGCGGCAGACCGGCGGTCGCTTCGATCAGCGCCTGACGAGTCGCCGGTTCGATCTCGAGATCGAAGCGCCCGGCAAACCGTAGCCCGCGAAGGACGCGCAGATAGTCCTCGCCGAAACGGTCGGCGGGCTCGCCGACGGCGCGCAGCACGCCGGTCTCG
>JAWWCR010000083.1:0-19652 GCA_033720355.1 Gemmatimonadota bacterium | reverse complement strand
GGCTCGGCAAGCTCACGTGGGTCTACGACGACAACAAGATCACGATCGACGGAGACGTATCGATCGCCTTCACCGAGGACGTGGCGGGCCGGTTCGAAGCCATGGGCTGGCACGTGCAGAACATCGGCGATCGCGCCAACGACCTGGGTGCGGTCGACGCCGCGCTCGAGGCCGCCCGGGCCGTGACCGACAGACCGTCGCTCGTCATCGTCCAGTCGCACATCGGCTTCGGGGCGCCCAACAAGCAGGACACCGCCTCGGCGCACGGCGAGCCGCTCGGCGAGGAGGAGATCCGGCTCGCCAAGGCCGCGTACGGGTGGCCCGAGGACGCGAAGTTCCTCGTTCCCGAGCCGGTGACGGCCCACATGGGGGCGCGGGTGGGGACGGGCCGCCAGCTCGTCGCCGACTGGAACGAGCGGTTCCAACGCTACCGGGCGGACCACCCCGAGCTGGCCGACCGGCTCGAGAGCTGGATCGCGGGCGAGCTGCCGGACGGCTGGGCCTCGGATCTCCCCGAGTTCGATCCGGGCGATGGCCCGCTCGCCACGCGCGCCGCTTCGGGCAAGGTTCTCGCCGCCCTCGCGTCGAGGGTCCAGTCGCTCATCGGCGGGAGCGCCGACCTCTCGGGGTCGAACAAGACGCTGCTCGCCGGCAGCCCGGACTTCGGGCGCGGGACGCCGGAGGGCCGCAACCTGCGGTGGGGCGTGCGCGAGCACTCGATGTGCGCGATCAGCAACGGGATCGCGCTTCACGGGGGGCTGCGCCCGTACGCGGCGACGTTCTTCATCTTCACCGACTACGCCCGCCCCTCGATCCGGCTCGCGGCGCTGATGCACCAGCCGGTCATCTACGTGATGACACACGACTCGATCGGTCTCGGTGCCGATGGTCCGACCCACCAGCCCGTCGAGCACCTCGCCTCGTTCCGGGCGATGCCTCGCATGCGGTGCATCCGACCCGCCGACGCGAACGAGGTCCGCGAGGCGTGGAAGGTGGCGCTCGAGCGCGACGACGGGCCGACGATCCTCGTGCTGACCCGTCAGGGCGTGCCGATCCTCGACCGAGAGGGGACGGCGCCGGCGTCGGGACTCCGGCGCGGCGCCTACGTCCTCGCTCCGGAGACCGGCGAACGGCCCGATGTCGTGCTGCTCGCCTCGGGATCCGAGGTGCAGTACGCCCTCGCGGCGCGCGAGGAGCTCGCGTCCCGCGACGTCGATGCCCGCGTCGTCTCGTTCCCGAGCTGGGAGCTCTTCCGCGATCAGGACGAGACGTATCGGGAGTCCGTGATCCCGGATGGCGTTCCGCGCGTGTCGATGGAGGCGGGCGCGACCTTCGGGTGGACCGAATGGGTCGGTCCGGACGGCGTGTCACTGGGCGTCGACCGCTTCGGACAGTCCGGCTCGCAGCCCGACAACTACCGGGACTACGGCCTGACGACCGGCGATCTCGTCCGAACGACGCTCCACCTGCTGGGACGCGGCGACTGACGTGCGGGTAGCGATCGGCGCCGACCATGCCGGGTATGGGTACAAGACGGTGCTGGCCGAAGAGCTGGCGGCGACGGGCTACGAGGTGTCCGACCTCGGGACGAACGGGCCCGAGTCGGTAGACTATCCCGACTTCGCCGCCGCCGTCGCCGAGGCGGTGGCGCGTGGCGAGGCGGATCGGGGGATCCTCGTGTGCGGGTCCGCGGTCGGTGTCTGTGTCACGGCGAACAAGGTGCCCGGTGTGCGGGCCGGCGTGTGTCACGACACCTACTCGGCCCACCAGGGAGTCGAGCACGACGACATGAACGTGCTCTGTATGGGCGAGCGGGTGATCGGGATCGAGGTCGCCAGAGAGGTAGTGGCGTCGTTCCTGAGAGCCGAGTATCACCCCGAAGAACGGTTCGAGCGTCGGCTGCGGAAGCTGAAGGCGGTCGAGGCGACCTATATGCGATCGGAGACCGGGATCCCCATCGAGGAATGAGATGAACGCCCTTCATCAGCTACTGGAGTACGGACAGAGCTTCTGGCTCGACAACCTGTCGCGCGAGATGATCGCGAACGGCGAGCTCGCTCGTCGGGTCGCCGAGGAGGGGCTGCGGGGGGTCACGTCGAACCCCGCGATCTTCCACAAGGCGATCACCGAGGGAGACGAGTACGACGGCGACATCGCCCGGTACGCCGCCCTCGGCCTCGGAGCGATCGAAGCCTACGAGAGACTCGTCGTGGCGGACGTGCAGGCCGCCTGCGATATCCTGCGTCCGGTCTGGCTGGAGTCCGGGGGCCTCGACGGCTACGTGTCGCTCGAGGTCTCTCCGCACCTGGCCCACGACGAAGAGGGCACCGTCGAGGAAGCGATCCGGCTGCACCGTGCGGTCGACCGCGAGAACGTGCTCATCAAGATCCCCGGCACGCCGGCCGGCGTGCCCGCGATTCGACGGGTGATCTTCGAGGGCGTGTCGGTGAACGTCACGCTTCTCTTCGCGATCGACGCCTACGACGCGGTGGCTGACGCGTACCTCGACGCGCTCGATCGGAGACTGGAGGAGGGGCGACCCGTCGACGAGGTCGCGTCGGTGGCGAGCTTCTTCCTGAGCAGGATCGACACCCTGACGGACCAGCGACTCGAGACGCTCGCCGGTCTGGAGGACGAGTCGGCGGTGTCGGAGTTGCGGGGCGAGGCGGCCATCGCCAACGCGAAGCTCGCGTACGACAGCTTCGAGCGACGGCTGGACACCGACCGATGGGGCCGGCTGGCCGAGGCCGGCGCGCGACCACAGCGCATGCTGTGGGCGAGCACGAGCACGAAGGACCCCGCATACCGGGACGTGAAGTACGTTGAGCCTCTGATCGGCGACCTCACGATCAACACGATGCCGGAATCGACCGTGGCGGCGTTCGCGGACCACGGGGTCGTCGCCGACACCGTCCGCGCGGGGCTCCCGGCCGCCCGGGAGACGATGGAACGTCTCGCCGCGGCAGGCATCGATTTCGACGACGTCACGGATACGCTTCTCGAGGAGGGCGTCGAGAAGTTCGTGGTCCCGTTCGATCGACTGCTCGCGAGCCTCGAGGAACGTCTCGGGTCCCTCGTCCCGGGGTGACTTCCTGAGGGCGCCCGGATCGGGGGGCGGCTATCGCATCGTCATCCGATCCGAGTCCTTCACCCAGACGGCCGCGGCGTTTCTCGCGCGCAAGCTCGCGGTCCTGGGCGCCAGAGGACCGATCAGCGTCGCCCTGTCGGGCGGGAGCACGCCGGGTCCGGTGTACCGGCTTCTCGCCGTCTCCTCCCTGCCCGCCTGGGAGCGGACGACGGTCTACTTCGCCGACGATCGAGCGGTGCCACGCGACCATCCCGAGAGCAACTACCGCCTCGTCCGCGAGACCCTTCTCGAGAGAGCCGGGATCCCCGGCGACCGCGTCCACCCGATGATCCCCGAGCGGTGGGACGCACCGCTCGAGGAGGCCGACCCCGCCAGCGCACTGGAGAGACTGGACCCCATCGCCAGGGCCTACGCCGACGCGCTCCCGCCCCGGCTCGATCTCATCCTCCTCGGGCTGGGACGAGATGGGCACACCGCCTCGCTGTTCCCGGGCGCCGCGGCGCTGGATGAGCGGGAACGGAGGGTCCTCGCGGTGGAGGGGCCGACGGCCCCGCGGTTTCGCCTCACCATCACCCCGCCCGAGATCGCGCGCGCGCGGCTCGTCGTCGTCCTGGTGCGAGGCCGGGAGAAGCGGGAGGCGCTACGGAAGTCGGCCACCCCGGGCTCGGCCGTCGACGTGCCGGGACGCCTCGCGAACCGCGGAATCTGGCTTGTCGACCGGGACGCGATCGGGTCGACCGACGCGCCCGGGTCGGGCGACGGCGCCCCCTGATCATCAGGCCGTGAAGGCCGCCTTCACGCGCTCCCAGAAGCTCGGGTCGCCGCTTCGGGGCTCGGGCGGCTCGTCCTCGACCGTTGCGAGACGCTCGAGAGCCTCGCGCTGCTCGCGGCTCAGCTCGGTCGGCGTCCACACATGCACGCGAACGAGCTGGTCGCCTCGCCCCGAGGCGCGCAGACGCGGCATCCCCTGACCCCGAAGACGCAACACCTGACCCGACTGGATGCCGGCCGGCACGGACAGCCTGGCCCGGCCGTCGATGGTCGGGACGTCGATGTCGGCACCCATCGCGGCCTGCGAGAAGGTCACCGGCTGGTCGAGGATCAGGTCGTCGCCCCGCCGCTCGAGCCGTTCGTGCGGCTCGATGTCCACCGCGACGATGAGATCGCCCGGCGGACCGCCCAGCGGGCCGACATTGCCGCGCCCCTTGAGCTTGAGGTAGTCCTCGGAAGAGATCCCCGGCGGGATCTCGATTTCGACGGTTCGCTCGGTACGAAGTCGTCCCGTCGCGTCGCAGTCGTGGCACGGCTTCTCGATCCGCTGCCCGAGACCGCCGCACTGCGGACACGGACGAACCGACACGAACTGTCCGAGCATCGATCGCTGCACCTCGCGGACCTCGCCGGCCCCGCCACACGTAGCGCACGAGACCGGCTCGCTCCCGGGCTCGGCGCCGGACCCGGCGCACCGTTTGCACCGGTCGAGTACGGAGACCTTGATCTTGCGGGTGCTCCCGCGCGCCGCCTCCTCGAGGGTGGCCGTCACGGAGACCTTGAGCGTGGACCCGCGGCGGGGGCCGGCGCGGGACCGTCCCCCGGCGAAGATGTCGCCAAAGCCCCCCGCGCCGAACTCGCGCATGAAGACCTCGACGGCGTCGGCGAAGCTCCCGAAGCCACCGAACGGCGCTTCACCCCCGGCACCCCTTCGGATCCCGGCCTCTCCGTACCGGTCGTACAGCTCTCGACGCTGCGGATCGCGGAGAACCTCGTACGCCTCGGTGACCTCCTTGAAGCGCTCCTCCGCGTCCGGCTCGTGGTTCCGGTCGGGGTGGTACCGCATCGCGACCCGCCGGTACGCCTTCTTTATCTGGTCGGCGTCCGCATCGCGCGGAACGCCGAGAAGCTCGTAGAAGTCCTTCGCCATGTCCTCCCTTTATCTCCCCGGCGACCCCCCCGGCCGCCGCCATCACGACGCGACCGTCAGCCGGACAGCCGAGACAGCAACACGCTCGTCCAGTCGACGATCGACACGACCTTGTCGTACGGCATCCGCGTCGGCCCGATGACGCCGACCGTGCCCTGGAGACTCCCGACGGAGTAGTTCGCCGTCACGATCGTCAGATCCTCCAGCTCGGGCTGCCCGTGCTCGCCCCCGATCGTGATCTTGGGGCCGTCGCCGTGTCGCTCGCCCAGCACGCTCGCCAGCAGCTCGCGGCGCTCGGTCAACAGGATGAGCTCTCGCAGCCGGTCGCTCGTGGTGAACTCCGGCTGCTCGGCCAGCGACGCCGCGCTCCCGAGGTGGACCTTCTGCTCCTCGAGGGCCCACTCGAACACGTCGGGGCCGCTGTGGACGAAGATGTTGACGAGCTCATCGGCGTGCGGGTCGTCGAACCGCAGATCCCGGAGCCTCTCGCGCAGACTGTCGCGAATCTCGAGAAGGGTGTTGCCCGCGAGCCGCTCGTTGAGCGACGAGGACACGGCCTCGAGCGTCGAGCGGGGGACCCCCGCATAGAGATCGACATACACGGTCCTGACGACTCCGGACTCCAGCGTGAGCACGAGCAGCGCCTTCTCCGTGGAGACGGGGACCAGCTCGAGCCTCTCGAGCGTCGCCGACGCGATCGTCGGCCCGACCGCCAGCCCGAGCTCACCCGTCAGCAGGCTCAGCACGCGGGCCGCGCGCGACACGAGCTCCTCGACCGCGGCCACCTCGACGCCGGCGAACTCGCGCTCGATCTTCGCCTTCTCGGACGGGCGCGGCTGAGAGCGCCGCATCAGGCCGTCCACGTAGTACCGGTAGGCCATGTCGGTGGGCATGCGGCCGGCCGACGTGTGCGGGTGCGAGAGAAACCCCTTCGACTCGAGATCCGCCATCGTGTTGCGGATCGTGGCGGGGGACACGCCGAGATCGTATTCCTTGCCGATCCTCCTCGACCCGGCCGGGGACGCGGTGCGTACGAACGAGTCGATCACGGCCGCGAGTACGGCCGTCTCTCGCTCGCTCAGCGTCGGGGCTGTCACTCTATCGGGCATGCCTCGTCTGCCGGTTCGGTACGCACGCTCATTCGTCTCGACGCGACCGATTCTCCATCGAAGCTTCCTCGGTCGCCAGCCGGGTCACGAGCTCATCGAGCCTCAACCACCCTTCGGCGGTCGCGACCACGCGGCCGCCGGTCGTCCGGACCCAGCCGAGACGCTCCCATTCGTCCGCTCGCGCGGACAGAACGGCGCCCCACTCGGGGTCGTCGCGGACGAGGCCCTCCCGAGTACGCAAACCGAGCCACAGACGTTCCAGCGGCTCCTCGGCCGGACCCAGCGACTCGTACCCGTCCACGGCCCCGGCGCCGGCCCGCACCACATCGCGATACCGACTCCAGCGAAACGCGTTCCAGATTCTGAGGGGTGGAAGGTACCCGTGCGCGGACGGGCCGATACCAAGATAGGGGGATCGGTTCCAGTAGTACCAGTTGTGCCGGCATTCGCGCCCGTCGGACGCGAAGTTCGACACCTCGTAGTGCCGCATCCCCGCCGCCTCGAGCCGGGCCGCGATCGTCCGGTACTCGTGCCCGTACGCCGACCCGCCGGTGGGAACGACCCGCCCGAGCGTGACCTGTCGGGCGAGCGGCGTGTCGGGCTCGATGGTCAGCCCGTATGCGCTCACATGGTCCACCCCGGTGTCGATCAGGATCTCGAGCTCGGTATCGAGGTCGCGTCGGATCGCCTCGGGCAGACCGAACATCAGGTCGAGGTTGATGTTGTCGAACCCCGCGCGACGGGCGGTGCGCACCGCGGCCTCTGCGGTGGCGCGGTCGTGGAGCCGGCCCAGCCACGAGAGCACCTCGTCGTCGAAGGACTGCACACCGATGCTCAACCGGTTCGCCCCCGCCGCGCGCCACGCGGTGGCCACCTCATCCGTCAGCGAGGCCGGGTTGGATTCGACCGTCCACTCGACGTCCTCCTCGAGACCGAACCAAACGCCGAGCACATCGGCGAGGGCCCCGGGCACGTCGGGATCCATCAGCGAAGGCGTCCCCCCGCCGATGAACACGGAGTCCAGCGCGAGGGGCGCCGCCCACCCGGCCGTCTCGAACCACCAGGGAAGCTCGCACGCGAGACAATCGATCCATTCGTCGGCGGGGGGCACGGCGGCCCGTGTCACCGAGAAGTCACAATAGTGGCAGCGGTGCGCGCAGAACGGGTAGTGGATGTAGAGCGCGCGGGGAGGAGTATCGCGCAGGAGCGGAATCACCGGCGCGGCCAGGCCCGCGAGACCTCCCCCGGTCAACTTCGGCGTGTCCCGCGGGGGACCGGATCGCGTCGGTAGTAGCGGCCGTCCGCCGTACGTCCCACCCGACCGTCGATCTCGAGTCGGCCGAGGGCCGTTACCGCCTCCGAGACCGGCCGCGACGCAGCCCACGCGAGGTCGCTGGCCGTGCACATGCCGTCGCTCAGACCCGACAGGGCCCACCCGTCCTCCCCTCCCCCTCCCGTGCGCGGCGGGGGCGCCACGGACGGATCGAACAAGTCGATGTCGAGCGCCCTGAAGACGTCGACCGCGCACGTCACGCAGCTGGCCCCGTCGCGCAGGAGCCGCACCGTCCCGAGCCCCTTCGGGTCTCCGTCGCGCGCCGGGACGGCGAGGACCGGGCGTCCGAGGTCGAGGGCGTGCGTCGCCGTGTTCAGCGCGCCGCTTCGTTCGCCCGCCTCCACGACCACCACGGCGCGTGCAAGCGCCGCGATGATGCGGTTTCGGCGGGGGAAGGCCGCGCGCGAAGGTCCCTCGCTCGGCTCGAACTCGCTAACCAACCATCCTCTTTGGCGCATCCGCGCATACAGCCGACGGTTCGTCGGCGGGTACGAGTGTCGGTGTCCGGTGCCGAGGACGCCGAGGGTGACGCCCCCCGCGTCGAGCACGGCCTCGTGCGCGACGGCGTCGATCCCGGCGGCCATGCCGCTCACGACGCACCAGCCGTGGCCGGCGAGCTCGCCGGCGATTCGTCTCGCCATCCCGCGCCCGTAGGGAGTCGACCGCCGCGTGCCCACGACCGCGATGGACAGCGCGGGCATCGGAAGCAATCCCACCGGGGCGAAGAGGACCGGGGGCGGGTCGCGGAGATCCAGCAACGAGCGGGGGTACGACGGATCGCCCAGGGGCATGACATCGAGCCGCAGACGCCTGGCCTCGCGGAGGATCTCGAACGACCGACGACGCGGGGGAGCCCGACCGATCGCCTTCAGCGCCGCGCGCCCCGAGCCGTGCTCTTCCCACAGCTTCCGGATACCGCGGACCCCCAGACCCGGTGTTCGCTCGAGCGACAGGAACGCGGCGACCTCGCGGTCGCGCCGGCTCAGGGCCTCCATTCCTCGACCTCCTCGAACGGGTCCCCCTCGCGCGCCCGCTCGCGACGCTTCTCGTCGCGTACGCGCGCCCACAACGCCCCCGTCACATCTTCGAGCCCCGCTCCCGTCACCGAGGAGATCGCGAATCGGCCCCATGCCTCGGGCGCGTCGATCTCGGGGGGCGTGGCGTCTGTCGGCCACAGATCGGACTTGGTGATAATGACGCAGTGCGGCAGCGATCCGAGCGCCAGATCGTGCGAGAGGAGCTCGCGTCGTAGAAGATCGTACGTCTCCTGCGGGGCCGGGGCATCGATCGGGATCAGCAACGCCAGGGTCCGCGTGCGTTCGATATGGCGCAGAAAGCGCGCGCCGAGCCCCTTCCCCGCATGCGCGCCCTCGATGAGACCCGGGATATCGGCGACGACGAACGACCGCCCGTCTCCGACGGCGACGACGCCGAGGTTCGGGGCGAGCGTGGTGAACGGGTAATCCGCCACCTTCGGACGCGCCGCCGTGATCCGCGACAGGAGCGTCGACTTGCCGGCGTTGGGCTCGCCGACGAGACCGACATCGGCGATGAGCTTGAGCTCGAGCTCGATGCGGCGTTCTTCGCCCCACTCCCCGGGCTCCCAATCACGCGGCGCCTGGTTGGTCGCCGTCGCGAAGCTCGCGTTCCCCCGCCCACCGCGTCCTCCACGCGCGACCACGAGACGATCTCCCTCCTCGAGCAGCTCGCCGAGCCGCTCGTCGGTCTCGGCGTCGCGCACGAGCGTGCCCGGCGGCACCGGCAGCTCGAGGTCCTCGCCATCCGCCCCGTCCCGCTTCTTTCCCTCGCCGTGCCCGGCGCGACCGGCCCGGTACTGCTCGCGGTACGAGTAGTCGAGCAGCGTATCGAGCGAGGCGTCGGCGACGAGGATGACGTCCCCGCCACGTCCGCCGTTCCCGCCTGCCGGGCCGCCCCGCGGGACGCCCTTCTCCCTGCGAAACGCGGACGCGCCCGCCCCTCCGGCGCCCCCCACGACGCGGATCGTCGCATGGTCGACGAACATCAGCCCGCCCCTGCCCGGGCTAGGACCTCGCCCATCGCAGCCAACACGGCGCCGCGCCACGGTACCGAATCGCGCGCGTCCGCCGCCGCCCGCAGACCGATCGCGACCGCCCCCTCCACCTCGGCCCGGGTGGCCCCGACGTTCACGGCGCCTCGCACATGCGACTTCACCTGCGGCAGGTGCCCCGCGGCGGCAAGGAGGGCGACGATGCAGAGCTCGCGCTCGATCACGTCCGGAACGGGTCGCGACAGCACCTTCCCGTACCCCTCCTCGATCATCCAGCGATCGAGATCCGGGTGGAGGCCCTCCACGTGTGCCCGCAACCGCTCGTACGCGGGGCCGTAGATGCGCCGGCACAAACGCTCGCCAGCCTCGCGTCGCGCGGGCAGCGAGGCATCCTCGCGGGCCGGAGGAGCCGGGGCCGCCCCGCGCTGGAGCGCGAGCACGCGGAGGATGACGGGAAATCCGACGAACAGGTACGACTGCAGGATGATCTCCTCCACCTCGTTGGCGGGTGCCGTGGAGCGGGCAACTTCGAGCGCCGCGCCCCACTCGGGCTCGGCACCGACCGCGAGCATCGCGGACAGCCGCTGGAGCGCCTCGCGCCCGGCCGGCCGGTCTTCACCGTCCCTGTCCATCGCGGTCACGTCGCCCCCGCGACCAGGGCCGCGACCGCCTCGTCGCGCGTGTTCGTGACCCGGACTTCGGCGAACGCCGCCAGACGCCCGACCTCCTCGTCGTCCAGCGCCCCGAACCGGCCGAGGACGTGCACGACCGACGGTCCCAGGGCGCGCATGGCCCCGTCCCGCACCTTGAAGGCCGCCGCCCACCCGCGCACCGGATCGCCGGCACAGAACACGCCCTCGGCCCCCTCCTTCGCGAGGACGCGCCCCGCCGTGGCGGACATGACGGCGGCGGACAGGGCCGTGGGGCCCGACACCATGGTCGGGTTCGCTCTCATCGCGGTCGCAACCGCGACGACGGCGGGCTCGCGCGAGCGGACGAACCGATCGTACGCCGCCGCGATCTCCGGCAACGGAAGCCGGGGCGTCGGGACACCGCACCCGTCGACACCCCACACGAGCGCGTCCACGTCGAGGTCCAGCCACTCCTCGAGGACGCGCCGGATCCTCTGCTGGATCGGGTGGCCGAGCCCTTGGTATCCCTCGGTCGGCACCCCCGCGGCGATCGCCGAGGCCAGCATCGCGGCGTGCTTCCCCGAGCAGTTGTTGTGGATCCTCTCCGGGAGACGGCCCCGCTCGTCCAGAGCACGCGCGGCCCCCTCGTCGAGGGGGCGGTGGGGGCCGCACGCCAGCGCGGACGCGTCGATGCCGGCGGCGCCGAGTATGCGGCCCACCGCCTCCACGTGTTCGGGCATCCCGTGGTGCGACGCGCACGCGACGGCCAGCTCGCGATCGGCGAGCCCCAGGTCGTCGAGGACACCGTCGCGGACGAAGGGGAGCGCCTGGAACGGCTTCATCGCCGACCGCCAGAAAGGGGTGACGTCGGCGGTCCCCCACGTCTCGAGCTCTCCGCCCGCGAGTACGGCGGCGTGCACCTCGTGCACCGATTCGGTCTCTCCCGCTCGTTCGAGTCGCACCTGTACCGCGTTCACGCGTCTCCGATCTCCGGTCTCTCCAGGTTCAACGCCGTGAGGGCGCGGCCCGTGGCCGATCCGACCCGCACGTCGGCGCGCAGCCGCTCCAGATCCGCAGGCTCGTCCACATCGTACCAGACGGGCAGCTCGACGTGACAGAGCGCCAGATCCTGCGCGCGGCGGCGCGTCCACTCGAGCAGGTCGGATGTGGACCACGGGGCGCCGTCGAAGAGACCCGCGGCCCCGGGCCAGCAGTATCTTCGGAGACCGATCGCGTAATATCCACCGTCCTCGGTCGGTCCGAGCACCAGATGCGCGCCGCGCTGCGCGCGGAAGGCCCGTTCGACGTACTCGGGCGGAAGCGTGGGGTGGTCGGAGCCCAGAATGACCGCGTAATCGACCCCCTCGGCGAACGCCGCGTCGAACGCCGCGCGTAGTCGCCCTCCCAGGTCGCCGTCGGGCTGGAGACGGATCGCCAGATCGGGGTAGCGGCGCGACAGCCGCTCGACCGCGCCGGGCGTATCGGGGACCCAGAGCTCCAGCTCCCGCGCACTCGAAGCCATGGCCACCGCGTCGTCGAGAAACGCCCGGTACAGCCGGGCGGCGCCTTCCGTCCCGATCGCCGGGATCAACCGAGTCTTCGCCTCACCGGGTCGCGGCACACGACCGAACAGGATCACGCGCTCGCGCGCCTTCACGCGACGGCCGTCGGGGGCGACATCACAGAAAAAGACCCCCCCGGGCCCGCGCGGCCCGGAGGGGTCGAGGTGCCGGAAGTCACCGCGTCAGCGCGTCGTGACTTCGATCACGCCGCCCTCCGCGCCGGGGCGCCTGTACTCCGGGGGCAGCATGCTCGTGTAGTAGAGCCGGATCTGCACGATCTCGGCCGACGGGATCTGGCGAAGCTCGGTGATCGCGTCGTTCATGTTGAAGTCGCCGTTCACGACGAGCAGCGGCACCGTGTACGTGATCCTGTCGCGACCCGACCCCGAGCGATCGTCGCCGCCCTCGAACGCGAGCCGATCCTCGAAGACGATGAGCTCGCGGTGGTGGGTCAGGGCCTCGTACGCGGTCGAATAGCCGGCCTCGCGGATCTCGGCCCCCGAAACGACGAGACGCGTGAACGTCATCCTCCGCCCGCCGCCGCTCGCGCACGCGGCGAGGACCGCCGCGCTGAGCAGGGTCAGGGCGACCGGACTCACCCGGATCGGCAGACGTCTCATGTAGTTCATCCCGCGTTCGGGTTGAGACGGACGACCCGACGTCCGTCTAGCGGCCTCCCTCGGAGCCCGAGGCGGACGCGCGCGCCTCGGCCTCCGCCGTGGCGGCCGCGATGAGCGACGCGGGGCTGTCCGCCTTCGCCAGCAACTCGAGAGCCGCGGCGACCTGGGCGTCCTCCTGCGCCACCCGCTTCAGCTGCGGGATCTCGCCGAGCGCGACGCCCGTCAGCTCGCGCGCGATCAGCCAGTCGATGTAGCGGCGCGAGCCGTCGAACACCTCGCGGCTCACGCCCGCGCCCTCTTCCTCGAGCTTCGCGAAGACGCCATCCCGCATCGCCTGCGTCGGCTCGAAGTCGTCCGAGATCGAATTGCCGGCGTCCACGTACTCTACGGCCCACCGGAACACCGCATCGCGACCGACGACCCCGTTTCTCAGGGCGACCCGCCGAAACTCCTGCTCGACCGTCGTCAGGGTGTCGACGCCGACGAGGAGATCCGGCGTGATCCCGCCGCCGCCGTAGACGATCCGTCCACCGTCGGTCGTGAACTCCTCGCGCTCCTCGGGCTCTTCGGGGATCTCGACGGGCTCGCCGCTGATGCTGACGGCCGACGCGGCGAGCCCTCGCAGGGCCGCCTCGCGATCGAACTCTTTCTGGATCGAGCGCCCGACCGGCGTATACCAGCGGGCGGTCGTCACCTTCATGTGGTGGTCGCCCGACAGCCGGTACAGCGTCTGTACGGAACCCTTCCCGAACGTCGTCACGCCGACGACGACAGCGCGATCATGGTCCTGGAGGGCGCCGGCGACGATCTCGGAGGCGCTGGCGGACCACTGGTTGACGAGCACGACGACCGGCAGATCCGGATACCGCTGACCCGACGGCGCGCGATAGGTGTAGTTCTGGTTCTCGAGCCGCGACCGCGTCTCGACGACCTCGGCCCCACGCTCGAGGAAGAGGTCGGTGACCTGGATGCCCTCCTCGAGGAGACCGCCCGGGTTCGTGCGGAGATCGAGGATCAGCGACGTCGCGCCCTCCTCGAGCAGCTGGTCGACACCCTCGACGAGCTCTTCCTGCGCCTGGCGAGAGAAGCCGCGGAGCTGGACGAACCCGACGCGGTCGTCGAGCATGAACGCCTGGGCCTGCACGACCTGGATCTCGTCACGCACGATCGTGTAGGCCAGCGGTTTCTCGAGGCCGACCCGCGCGATCAGGATGTCGACGGGTGCGCCCTTGGGCCCCCGGAGCACGCGCACCGCGTCGTCGGGGGTCCACCCTTCGGCGCTCTCGCCCTCGACCTGGATGATCCGGTCGCCGACGATCAGGCCCTGCCGCTCGGCCGGGGTGTTGGGGAGCACGGAAACCACCGTGATCCAGCCGTCCTTGTCGTCGATGCGGACGCCGAGACCACCGTAGTTCCCCGTCGTCGAGTACCGGACATCCTCCCAGTCCTCGGGCGAGAGGAAGCTCGTGTACGGGTCGCCGAGCTCGTTGATCATCCCGTCGATCGCCATCTGGTAGAGATCTTCGGGAGCGACCTCGTCGACGAACTGGTCCGCCAGCAGGTGGTGGACTTCCTGGAGGAGCCTCGAGCTCTCCACGATGCCGCCCGGCACGCTCTGGTTGAGCAGCCATCCGCCGCTGGTGAGGGTAATCACGCCGACGACGAGCGCCGTCGTCCACGATCGATCGGTCTTCATCCGTCCTCCGTTCCGTGCCCCGGCGGTCGCCGGTCCTCCCCGTCGAAGGGGCAGGATCCGGGCCGTCGCGCCCACCCACCCACACACGCAATCTCGTAACCCCGGGCCCCGGGCGAAAGTTTCACCAGCGGGCTACCCGGATCGGGCCCCATGGGCGGGGAACCAGCCGGGGAAACGAGCCGCGAGGACGCCACGGATCGCCGCGGCGACGACCTCGGGCGTTTCGCCCGCATCCACCAACTCGGCGCGCTCGGTCGAGGCCGCGAAGCCGAGATAGCCCTCGCGCACCTTCCTCATGAACGCGAGGTCCTCCCCCTCGATGCGATCCGGAGCCGCCCCGCTCGCCCCCTGCCGGGCACGACCTACCTCGGGGGGGACGTCGAGCACGAGGTAGAGATCGGGCTCGAGCCCCCCGGTCGCGATCTCGATGGTCCGCTCCACCAGGGCGCGATCGAGCCCTCGGGCGACGCCCTGGTAGATCGACGTGGACAGCGCGTACCGATCGCTCAACACGAGGTCGCCCCGCTCGAGCGCGGGCCGGACGACGAGCTCGACGTGCGCCGACCGCTGTGCCGCGAACAGCAGAAGCTCGGTAAGCGGCGGCACCTCCAGACCGGGCCGCAACAACTGGTCGCGGATGCGCTCACCCACCGGCGTCCCGCCCGGCTCGCGCGTCACCACATGGGGGCGCCCCGCAGCCGCCAGCTCCTCCGCGACGCGCGCGATCTGCCCCGACTTGCCGGCCCCCTCGGGCCCCTCGAAGGCGATGAAGGGCCCGCGCTCCGCGGGAGGGCTCACTCCGCGAGCCCGTCAGTCGTAATACTCGACTCCGAGGTGGGTGATCTGCTCCTCCCCCGCCAGCCACCTCAGCGTGTTCTTGAGCTTCCAGTGCTGGATGAAGATGTCGTGCTCCGGGTAGAGCCCCCGGGCCGTCTGGGGGGCCTTGAAGTAGAAGGACAGCCATTCCTGGATCCCCGAGAGCCCGGCCCGCGCGGCGAGATCGAGGAACAGGGCCAGATCGAGCACGATCGGCGCGGCGAGGATCGAATCCCTGCACAGGAAGTCGATCTTGATCTGCATGTCGTACCCCATCCACCCGAAGATGTCGAGGTTGTCCCACCCCTCCTTGTTGTCTCCGCGGGGGGGGTAGTAGTTGATCCTGACCTTGTGGTACATGTCGCCGTACAGCTCGGGATACATGTCCGGCTGGAGGATGTACTCGAGCGCCCCGAGCTTCGACTCTTCCTTCGTCTTGAAGCTCTCCGGGTCGTCGAGGACCTCGCCGTCGCGGTTTCCGAGGATGTTCGTCGAGAACCAGCCGCTCAGCCCGAGCATCCGGGCCTTGAGCCCGGGCGCGAGGATGGTCTTCATGAGGGTCTGGCCGGTCTTGAAGTCCTTGCCCCCGATCGCGACGCCCTTCTCGGCCGCGAGGTCGAGGAGCGCCGGGATGTCGCACGTGAGGTTCGGCGCGCCGTTCGCGAACGGCACCCCCTCCTGAAGCGCGGCCCAGGCGTACAGCATCGAGGGCGCGATCGCCCGGTCGTTCTCCTCCATCGCCTTCTCGAAGGATTCGAGCGTGTCGTGGACGGGCTCGGGCTTCATGAAGATCTCGGTCGAGGCGGCCCACACCATGACCAGCCTGTCGCACCCGTTCGCCTCCCTGAACGAACGGATATCCTCGCGGAGCTGTTCGGCGAGCTCGCGCTTGTTCGCGCCGGTCTTGACGTTGGGGCCGTTCAGCTTCTTCACGTAGTGAGGGTCGAACGCGGCCGTCATCGGCTCGATCGACCGCAGGAAGTCACCGATCGGCTCGATGTCCTCGGGGCGCAACACGCCGCACACCTTCGCCGACTCGTAGCCGTCGTCGGGTATGGGGTCCCACGCCCCGAACACGAGGTCGTCGAGATCGGCGAGCGGCACGAAGTCCTTGATGAGAGGCGTCCGGTTGTCGGTCCGCTTGCCGAGCCGAATGGTGTTCATCTGGGTCAGCGAGCCGAAGGGCTTGTTGAGCCCCCGACGCGTGGCCTCCACACCGGCGATGAATGTCGTCGAGACGGCGCCAAGTCCGACGAGAAGCACGCCGAGCTTGCCTTCGGCGGGCGCGATGTCCTGAACCGTCCTGTCTGCCCTGTCTGCGGTCACGTGTCGATTCTCTCCGTTGTGTGTTCATCCGCGGATTCCGCTTCCGCGGCCGCCTCGGCGGCGGCCCGCGCGGCGGTGGTGGCTCGCGGTCCCGGCTCCCCTTCCGGCCGGGTTTCCCGGTAGACCCACCAGATCCGCTGGATCGCGGTGAAGTTCGTGAGCACGGCGAGGAGGATGATCACGACCTTGAGCACGAGGCCCCGCTGGCCGAGCATCGTGGTCTCGCCGAATATCAGCGCGGCGAAACCGATCAGGATCACCCGCTCGGGACGCTGCATGAGCCCCACGTAGCAGTCGATCCCGAGCCCCTCGGCCCTCGCGCGCGTGTAGCTGATCATCAGCGACCCGGCCATCGCCAGGACGATCCAGTAGATCATCCCGACATCCCCCAGCTCGAGTCGGTAGTCGTTATAGAGCGACAGCATCCCGAGGTACACGACGATCTCGGACAGGCGGTCGAGGGTCGAGTCGTAGAACGCGCCGAAGGACGAGGCGAGACCGGTGCGGCGTGCGACGGTCCCATCGATCAGATCGAACAGCCCGCCGATGAGGATCAGCGCGCCCGCCGTGCTGACGTGGTGCTGGTGGAAGAAGTAGCCCGAGCTGCAGGTGACCAGGAAGCCGGCGGTGCTGATCGCGTTCGGGTGAACGCGTCTTCTGGTCAGAAACGCCATCACGGGCTCGACGGTCGCGCGAAGTCCTTTCTCGCCGAGGTCCCGGAGGCTCATTCGGGCCGGCTCACGACGGGAGGATGATCCGGCTTTCCTCGCCCTTGCGAATCCCTTCGCCGATGGTTCGGTGGACCTTATCCATCAGCTTGTCGAAGTTCGCCTGGGACGAGATGAGCGCCTGATACCTCGCGCTCGTCTGGATCTTTTCCTGGAGCTGTCCGAACTCCTCCTCGTGCTCCTTCTCCGGCTCCTCCCCCCGCCCGACCTTCTCGAGCAGGGCCTCCTGTAGCTCTCGAAGCCGGGTGAGCATCTCGGCGGCCTCGCGGTCGTCACCGATCTCGCGGTGTGCCGCCTGGAGGTACGCGTACTCGGGGGTCTGGGCGATGATACGCCCAAGCTCCTCGGCCTTCTCGATCATTCGGTCTCGGGTATCCATCGAGTCCTGTCGGGTGGCGCGGGTGCTCGCAATCGGGTGCAACGAAAGGGCGAACGAGCGGCGTGCTCAGCGCGGGAGTATAACGGTCGTGTCGGAGAGACGCGACTATCGTGGCTCCGGCGGATCCGGCGTGCGGGTGGCGAGCGCAAACCGTTGCCGGCCGGCCAGATCCGGCCGGATCGCCACATCGGCCCACCGCCCGTCGGCGACCAGCAACGACTCGACGGCCGACCCCTGGTCGGCGCCGATCTCGAGGAAGAGACGCCCGCCAGGGACCACGGCGTCCGCCGCGCCCGCGATGACGACCCGCAGGACCGCGAGACCGTCGGCACCGCCGTCGAGAGCCACGCGCGGGTCGTGGTCCCTCACCTCGGCGGCCAGGCTCTCGATGTCGCGCGTGGCCACGTACGGCGGGTTCGAGACCACCGCTTCGAACGGCGGCTCGTCCGCGAGATCGGGCCACACCGACGGCGAGCACCGTCTCAGGTCGAGACGCGCCGCGAGCCGGGTGCGGGCGGCGTTCTCGGCCGCCTGCTCGAGCGCGTCTTCGGCCACGTCCACGGCCACCACGCGGACGGCCAGGCCCTCCTCCAGCAGGGCCAGCGATAGCGCTCCCGAGCCGACGCCGATCTCGAGGACCCGGCCGAAGGGACCCGCTCGTCGCACCGCCTCGTGAACCATATCGATGAGCTGTTCGGTCTCGGGGCGCGGGATCAGGGCACGTCCGTCGGAGACCAGCTCGAGCCGCCGGAAATCGACGGTCCCCTCGACGTGCTGCAACGGCTCGCCGGCGATTCGACGCGCGACGGCGCGCGCCACCGCGCGCGCCTCGTCGGTGTCGAGCGCGGCCCCGCCCTCGACCCGGAGGTCCGATCGCTCGATCTGGAGCGCCGCGCTGACGAGCCGCTCCGCCTCGACACGGGGCGATTCGAGCCCCGAGAGCTCCAGCTCGCGGGTCACCCCCTCGACGACCTCCCGTCGGGTCGGTCCGACCGGGCGACGCGGCGGCCCGCCGGGCGCGTCGCGAAGCCCCCGTGGGTCATTCATCCTGGCCCGCGGCCATCCGCTCCTCGACACCGGCGAGACGCAGCGCCTCGACGACGTCATCGAGCTCACCGCCGAGGATCGAGTCGAGCCTGTGGATCGTGAGCCCGATTCGGTGATCGGTCAGCCGGTTCTGCGGGAAGTTGTAGGTGCGGATCTTGGCCGATCGATCACCGGTCCCCACCTGCGTACGGCGCTCGCGCGCCCGCTCGGCCTCCTGTTCGGCGACCATGCGGTCGAGGAGACGGCTGCGCAGGACCTTGAGCGCCTTCGCCTTGTTCTTGTGCTGCGACTTCTCGTCCTGGCAGGAGACGACGAGCCCCGTCGGCTCGTGCGTGATCCGAACCGCCGAATCGGTGGTGTTCACCGACTGTCCGCCGGGTCCCGACGAGCGGAACACATCGATCTTCAGGTCGGACGGATCGATCTCGAGATCGACCTCCTCCGCTTCAGGAAGGACCGCGACGGTCGCGGCCGATGTGTGGATCCGTCCCTGGCTTTCGGTCTCGGGCACCCGCTGGACGCGGTGCACGCCCGACTCGTAGCGCAGCCGGCCGTAGGCCTCGCGACCGTGGACGGCGAACACGATCTCCTTGAGACCGCCGAGCGTTCCCTCGCTGGTGCTGATCACCTCGATGTCCCACCCCGCCTCTGTCGCGTACCGCGAGTACATGCGGTACAGATCGGCCGCAAAGAGGGCGGCCTCGTCGCCACCCGTCCCCGCGCGGATCTCGACGACGGCGGGGCGGTCGTCGAGCGGGTCTTTCGGGACCAGCAGGCGGCGGAGCGGCCCCTCGGCCTCGGCGATCCGCTCTTCCAGATCGTCGACCTCGGCGGCGGCCATCTCGGCCATCTCGGGCTCATCGCTCGATGCCGCGGCCACCTCGCGCGCCTGATCGAGGTCGTCCAGAAGCTTGAGGTGCCGGCGCGCCGCGGCGGCCACGGGCTCGAGGTCGGAATGCTCGCGCGCGAGATCGGTGAGACGCTCGCGGTCGGCGAGGACCTCGGGCTGGGCCATCAGACGCCCGAGCTCCTCGTAGCGGACCACGGCCTCGCGAAGACGCGCGATCATGTGGTTCGCTTCGCTCATGGAGGGAGGAGTCAGCCCTTCTCTTCTTCGTCCTCCGCCGTGCCCTCAGCGGCGTCGTCGTTCGTGGCGGCCTCGTCGTCCGCCTCCGCGGCCACGGCCGCGGGCTGGGCCTCGACATCGGCCACGGGCTCTTCGACCTCGGTCGCGGCCTCCGCCACCGGCTCTTCGACCTCCGCCGCGGGCTCGTCGACCTCGGCCGCAGGCTCGGCAGTCGCGGTCTCGGGGGCCTCGCCCCCGACGGCCGCTCCGTACTTCGCCTTGAACCGCTCGACCCGGCCG
>JAWWCR010000082.1:0-19787 GCA_033720355.1 Gemmatimonadota bacterium | reverse complement strand
TAGCCCGATCCCTCGGCCTCTCGCAGAAGCCCCCATGCGTCTTCTCGAGCGATCCCCCAGGCCTCCCCGTTCGAGCAGTTCCACCCGACCCGCTCCGCCGCGACCGCGTATCCCATCGTCCCCTCCTCCTTCTCATCTCGAACCCCGCCCCGCCGTGCTGAACCGAGCACCGGGATGCACCTTCGTCTTCTCGTATATCAATATACGGGGCGGTTTTACGACCTCCTGTGGCGCCGCCTGCGGCACAGAACGGGGGGTCCGGAAAGAGAAACGGTGGGTTCGACGCGAGGAGGCCGCGGAGCGGCCCGACAGGGGCTCGATAGCGAGATCCGGAGGGGGTCCGGGACCTCGCGATTGCTCGCTCCCGAAACCTGTCAACCCCCGAATCGCCGGTTCGTGAACTGGCCGGTCAGGGGTTGTGAGGTCCGCGACGAACCAGCCGCCGGCCGGTTGGGCTTTGCCCGGTCCGGCCGAATACGGCGCCGACCGCTCAGCGCTCTGGGCGGTCACGCATGGGGCGGTCCGGCGACCACACCGCCGACCCGCGCTGCCAACTGACCCGTCGGAGTTGAGCTCGGGACCAGATCTGGACCATCTCACGCGCGGGGCCGTTCCGGACTACCGTGGTCGCAACAACACACCGCCGACCGATCCGCGACCCGGCACGCGGAGACCCGGCGCGACCGGCTCCGACTGCAACCGGCCCCAGCCACGACCGGCCCCGACCACGGCGGGCCCAACCCTCCCGGTTCCCCCGACCACCCGCCGCACGCGACCACCCTCCCTGCCCTCGCCACGTGCGTACCCGCTCGAACTATATTGTTCGGCGGCGGGTATCCTCTCGCACACCCGAACACCGTGACGACGTTTCCAGAGGAGTGACGGATAATGAGAGTGCTGCTCTTCCTTCTCACGAACATCGCCGTGCTGGTCGTGGCGGCGATCGCGATGAGCGTGCTGACCGCGCTGGGCTTGATTCCGCCCAACGCGCCCTATGTGCAGCTGCTCGTGTGGTGCGCCTTGTTCGGGTTCGGCGGATCGCTCATCTCGCTCGCGATGTCGAAGTGGATCGCGAAGCGGTCTACGGGCGCCCGGGTCATCGAGACACCGCAGAACGACATCGAGCGGTGGCTCGTCGATACGGTGCGTCGACAGGCGCAGCAGCTCCGGATCGGCATGCCCGAGGTCGCGATCTTCCCGTCGCCCGAGCCGAACGCTTTCGCCACCGGCGCGAAGCGCAACGACGCGCTGGTCGCGGTCAGCGCAGGTCTGCTTCAGTCGATGAATCGCGATCAGGTCGAGGCGGTGCTGGGCCACGAGATGGCGCACGTGGCCAACGGCGACATGGTCACGCTGACGCTGATCCAGGGGGTGCTGAACACGTTCGTCCTGTTCGTCGCCCGCGTGATCGCGAGCCAGTTCGACCGTGGGCGTTTCCTGATCTATCTGGCGCTCCAGATGGCGTTCGGGATCCTGGCGAGCATGGTCGTCGCCTGGTTCTCGCGACGGCGCGAGTTCAGGGCGGACGCCGGCGGCGCCGAGCTCGAGGGCGCGCCGCACATGGCGTCGGCGCTTCAGCGCCTGCGGGACTTTCAGGGGACGCCGTCGCAGCTCCCCGAGAACATGGCGGCGTTCGGGATTCGGGGCGGGGGGATGATGCAGCTCCTCGCCACGCACCCGCCGCTGGAGGAGCGGATCGCGCGGCTTCAGGGCGGCTGACGCGCGGCTCCAGGACCGCCGACACCCGGCTCGGGGCCGCCGACGCCGGCGATCCCGACCGTCGCTCCGACGTGACCCGGCGCTGGACGCGACGTGACGGCGGATCACTGGCCTTTCGGCGGACCCGACGGGACCCGCGACAGGGGGTGGCGATGCTGGATCGACGATCTTTTCTGAGACGGGGTGCGCTCGCGGCTGCGGCCCTCGCGAGTCTTCCCGAACGGATCCTCGCTGCCCCCTACGACCCCCTCGCGGTGGTGCGCCGCTCCGGGCGGCCGATCCGCATCCGCGGTGCCGTCCGCTCCGGCGGCCGGGGGCTGGGCCGCGTCGCCGTATCGGACGGGCTCTCGATCGTGGACACCGAGCCGGACGGCAGCTTCGAGCTCATGAGCTCGGACGACCGCGACTTCGTGCGGCTCACTATCCCGTCCGGTCATCACATCCCCCGCAACCCCAGCGGCACGGCTCGCTTCTACGAGCTGATCGCGACCGGCTCGGACGAGATGGCGGTGACGTTCGATCTGACGCCCCTCGACCATCCGGACGAGGACCACACGCTTCTCCTGCTCGGCGACATCCAGACGGAGGACGCGACCGAGATGGGGTGGTTTCACGAGCAGGCGGTTCCCGACCTCGCGGCCACCCGGCGGTCGCTCGGCGACACACACGCCTTCGCCATCGCCGACGGCGACATCATGTACGATAACCTGGCGCTCTATCCGGAATACGAGCGCGGCGTGTCGCGGATCGGTCTTCCCTTCTTCCAGGTGGTCGGGAACCACGATCTCGACATGCGGTCGGGGACCGACCTGGGGTCCACGGAGACGTTTTCCCGACACTTCGGCCCACGGTACTACTCGTTCGACCGCGGACTCGTCCACTATGTCGTGCTCGACAACGTGTTCTGGCACGGGAGCGGATATCTCGGATACCTGGACGACGACACGCTCACCTGGCTCGCGGCGGATCTGCGGCGGATCGAGCGTGGGGCGCCCGTGGTCGTCGCGACCCACATCCCCGCCCTCGGAAGCGACTACCGGCGGCGCGGCCTGTCCTCCCCCGATCCCGGGGTCGCGACGATGAATCGGGAGACGCTGTACCGCCTGCTCGAGCCGTTCGACGCGCACATCCTCACCGGACACACGCACGAGCTCGAGCACGTTTTCGAGGGAGGCGCGCACGAGCACGTGGTTGGCGCGGTCTGCGGGGCGTGGTGGAGCGGACCGATCTGCTGGGACGGGACGCCCGGCGGCTACTGCGTCTACGAGGCGGTGGGGGAGGACATCCGGTGGCGCTACAAGTCGACCGGGTTTCCCGACGACCACCAGATGCGGCTCTACCCTGCCGGCTCCGATCCGACGGCGCCGAACGAGATCGTCGCGAACGTGTGGGACTGGGATCCCGAGTGGACGGTGCGCTGGTACGCGGGGTCGGACCCGCGAGGCATCATGGCCAGGCGGCCGGGGCTCGACCCGTTGAGCGTCGAGCTCCATACGGGCGACGCGCTGCCGCCCCGACGCACCTGGGTGGATCCCAGGGTCACGAGCCACATGTTCTACGCGCCGGTCGAGCCCGGCACCGGCTCGATCCGGGTGGAAGCGACGGATCGATTCGGCCGGGTCTACACCGAGGCGATGGACATCGGCTGAGTCTCGGACCCGGCGTCACGGCTCGCCTCCGCCGGGGGCGCCGGTCTTCGCTTGACCAGGCTCGAGAGCGCGAGCCCCGCGAGACAGAACGCGGCGAAGAGGTGGAAGCCCACCCGCAGCTGCGTGCCGTTCTCGGTCGCGAGCGAAGCGTTCGGGGAGTCCGTCACGAGCGCCGCGAGCTGG
Organism: Gemmatimonadota bacterium; assembly: GCA_033720355.1. GTDB lineage: Bacteria > Gemmatimonadota > Gemmatimonadetes > Palauibacterales > Palauibacteraceae > Palauibacter. Next base: position 16,236 of record JAWWCR010000082.1, on the reverse strand, counting down.
CTTCCCGTCAGCCCGTCGAACCCGAGAAACGCCAGGAACATCGCGACGACGAAGACGTCGGCCATCGACCACTTCCCCGACTCCAGCGCGAAGAACCGCACGAGACGGGTGTCGCGGAGACGTCGGGCGTACCGGAAGGCGATCGTCGCGCCGAGCTTGCAGAGCGGAAAAACGACGCTGAACAGCCCGATCGCGATGCCGACCAGGACGAGGTCCCACCTGGCCGTCCGGACGAGCAGGTCCACGACGTCGATGATGCTCTTGCTCTGGAAGAAGAGGACCTGGTGCTCGAAGGCGATCGGCTCGCCGACGAGCACGAGGTCGAGCCGCGTGATCTCGGCCTCGATGTCGATCATCGGTGTGAACAGACCACCGAAAAGAAGGGCGAACACTCCGACGAGGAGGCAGGCCAGCTCCACCCCGCCGGGACGGACGGGGGGACGCCAGACGAGCAGGAGCATCGCGACCACGAGGGCGATGGCGACGGCAGCCGTCGAGGCGAGCGCATCGTTCCGCACGGTGAGCTCCGCGTTCATCGCGGTACGGCAGTCGTCTCGTGCCATACACCCGCGACGCGCGAGCACGGCCTCGAAGGCGGCGCGGTCGGTCCGCACGAAGGTCGAGTCGGCGAACGCGTCGACCCGCGCCCGCATGAAGTCCTTCAGACGATCCCGATTCTCGGGCCGATCGAGCTGATCGATCGCGATGTCGGCGTACTCTCCCGAACTGGCCCTGAGCGCGTCGAAGTCGACGACGAATTCGGTGGCGAGCTGACGGAGCGCCCCCATCGAGCGGGTGTCGTTCTCTTCCCGAATGGTGCGCTCGACTCCCGTGATGACTTCGCGGATCGTCCGCTCGAGGACGACCCGGACCTCCTCCCGCTGCATCGGAGTCTCGCGGAAGCCTTCGATCTGACGGTCCAGCACGGTGACGAGGTGATCCAGCCACGCGTCGACGTCGAGGAGCCCGTACCTCAGATCATCGATCTCGGCGAGATCGAGCTTGAGCTCCTGGGCGACCCGCGATGCCGCGTGGACGCGGGCGACCGCCACGACGACGCCGACGGCCAGGAGGGTGAGGAGGATTCGGCGCAGGATCAGCATGCAGGACCATACGGTGCGCGGGTCCGTCCGGTTGCCGGCCCCCCGCTCCGGACGGACCCGTGAGGGCTACAACGGCCAGTCGCGCAGGATGCGCTCGGTTTCCTCGGAGTGGCCGCTCTCGTCCCGCACCATGTCCTCCAGCTGAACCGCGAGCCCCTTGTCGCCGAACTCGTCGGCCTGGCGCGCGCGCTCGGTGTAGTCCGCGACGGCGCGCTTCTCGGCCTCGAGCACGGCCTCGAGCATCTCGCGATTCGTGGAGGCGGCGGGCACCGGCCGGGGGACCGTGGCGGGCTCGCCGCCGAGCGCGACGATCTTGTTGGCGAGGTACTGCGCGTGTAGCTGCTCGTCGGCGACTTCGGCCAGGAAGAACTCCGAGAGCTGCGGCCGGTACGGACCCGTCGCCTTCGCCGCGTACGTCAGGTACTGGATGATCGCGCCGAGCTCGCCGGCGAGATCCTCGTTGAGGTTGTCGATCAGCTGCTGCCGGTCCATGTCGTCTGTTTCTCCCTTCACGATATCGAGAGCGTGTCGATCGGGACCCCGAGCGCCGCCTGCGCCTCCACCTGGGCGTTCATGTGGCGGTTCAGCTCGAGGTGGTCTTCCTGCACCGACACCAGGTCCCAGTCGAGCGCCGCGATCCGGTCGGTCACATCGAGCAGCCCCTTCACGCGCGCGTCGCGCTCTTCCCGATACGCGTCGAGGGCTCGTGGATCGCCGGCGAGGATCGCCCGGGTCAGGAACTCCGCCTCGCGGAGGGCATCCGAGATCCCGTGCGCCGTGATCGGATCCCGAAAGTACCCCGCATCTCCCACCAGGGCCCAGCCCGGCCCCGTCGCGCGACGGAGGAAGCCCTTCATCCCCGCGAAGGCGCGGACCTTGACCGGCTCGGCGCACGACTCCACGCTCCCGGCAAGCTCGGCGGAGACCGGTCGCAGCGTGTCGAGGTGCAACTCCTCGAGAGATCGCCCGCCACGCGCGGCAAACGTATCTTGCGAGACGAGGGCGAAGACGCACGTGAGATCCGCGTTTGTCGGGATCGTGCCGATGCTTACGCCCGGGTGGTAGAACCAGTGGTTCCCCAGCAGCGGAACGTCGGGCCAGTAGCCGTACATCGAGCACGCCGCGTGCGGCGTCTCGTATTCCGCCGTGAGGCCGAGGATCCGGGCCACCCGCGAACGTATCCCGTCGGCGCCGATGACCAGATCGGCGAGAACATCCCGCTCCACTCGATCGTGGTCCGCGACGCGAGCGCCGGTGACCCGCCCCTCACCGTCCCGCAGCAGGTCCACAACCGCATGCCCGTACGCCACCTCCGCCCCGGCCTGTCGCGCGGCGTCGACGAGGATCGGGTCGAGCACGGTGCGTCGCGGGGCGAACAGCCGGTCGACGCCGTACTTCTCGCGGATCTCGATCGAGACGCTCTCCTCGCCGTAGTGAAACACCGTCGTGTCGATGGGCGGCGTGCCGGCGGCGCGCACCGCGTCGAGAAGGCCCCACCGGTGGAGCTGGAGCACCGCCCCGCGCATGAGGGCGTGCGTCGAGAGCGTATCCCGACCGTATCCGACGGGATCGACGACGAGAACCCGCAGACCCGCGCGGGCGAGGAGCATCGCGGTCGAGGCCCCCCCGCACCTTGCCCCCGCGATCACGACATCGTAACGCTGCCTTTCGAACGGTGAGCCCATACACGCTCCTTTTCGGTCAGGCATGGTGAAGCGAGGCAAGAAGGACCGCGCGACTGAAGATACAGCGACGCGGCCTCGACCGAACATGACATGAGGAGGGATCTCGAATGCAAACCGCGACGCCAGTCGACAACGGGGTGAACGTGGACGCGCTGCTCGGCGCCCGTGAGGCCCTGACCGCCGCTCCCGAGGCCGCGCAGTTCAAGTGGCGAGCCAGCTGCAAGTGGATCAACGGTACTCACAGCCGCTCGTCGATCCGCGGCTTCTTCGGCCTCGGCGAGGAGCAGAGCCACCGCACCGAATTCACGTTCGACGCCGACCACCCCGAGGTGTTCGCCTCGGAGGACAACGGCGCGACACCCGTCGAGCTGGTGCTCGCCGGTCTGGCCAGCTGTCTGACCGCCGGCGTCGCATCCGTCGCGCAGATGCGGGACATCCAGCTGCGTTCCGTGACCGCGACGCTCGAGGCCGGGATGGACATCCAGGGGATCCTCGGGATCGACGGCGATGTCCGGAACGGGTTCGATGGGATCAAGGTCGCGTTCGATATCGATGCTGACGCGACCGAGGACGAGATCCGCGCGGTAGTGGCGCAGTCACAGAAGCGCTCGGCGGTGTTCGACATCGTGGCCAACCCCACGAACGTCACCGTCGACGTGAACGTCGGCTGAGCCGAAGCAGGGAGAGGAGGCCAGTCCCGTGCGTACCACGACCGTCGTGATCGGAGCGGGACACGCGGGGCTGGCCATGAGCTGGTGTCTCACCGAGGACTCGATCGACCACGTCGTCCTCGAGCGCGGGGAGATCGCGCATTCCTGGAAGACGGAGCGGTGGGATTCGCTCCGTCTCCTCACCCCCAACTGGCAGAGCCGGCTACCCGGGTACGGGTACGAAGGGGACGATCCGCACGGGTTCCGCGACATGGCCCAGACGATCGCGTTCATCGAGCGGTACGCCGAGGTCAGCCGGGCTCCGGTGCAGACGCACACGACCGTCACGTCGCTGAAGTCCGACGGCGACGGCTACGCGGTAGAGACGAACCGCGGCGTGTGGCGCGCGCGGTCGGTCGTCGTCGCCAGCGGTGCCTGCAACCTGGCGAGCGTCCCGGGGGTCGCCGAACACGTCCCGTCGGGGATCGACCAGCTGACCCCGAAGGAGTATCGGAACCCGGATCAGCTCGCGCCGGGCGGCGTCCTCGTCGTCGGCGCCTCGGCGTCGGGGACCCAGATCGCGGCCGAGGTGCATGCGTCGGGTCGTCCGGTGACGCTGTGCGTCGGCGAGCACGTGCGTGTCCCGCGTGTCTACCGGGGGCGCGACATCAAGTGGTGGATGGACCGGTGCGGCGTTCTCGACGAGCGACACGAGGAGTACGACAACGTCGAGCGCGTCCGGAACCTCCCCTCGCTCCAGCTGACGGGCTCGGACGACCGGCGGGACATCGATCTCAACTCGCTGACCGATCGAGGGGTCCGTCTGCGCGGCAGGCTGGCCGGGATCTCCTCCGGCCGTGCGCAGTTCTCCGGGTCGCTGCCGAACCTCGCCGACCTGGCGGATCTGAAGATGAACCGCCTCCTCGATGCCATCGACGAATGGGTTCGGGACAACGGCCGGGACGACGAGTTCGACCCGCCCCACCGCTTCGAGCCGACCAGGATCGAATCGTCCCCGCCGCTCGGGCTCGACCTCACCGCCGGCGAGATCCGCACGATCATCTGGGCGACCGGATTTCGCCCGGATCACTCCTGGATCGATGTACCTGTGTTCGATCGCAAGGGGCGGATTCACCATGTGGGCGGGGTCGTCACTCCCGGGCTGTATGTGATGGGTCTGCCGTTCCAGTGCCGACGGAAGTCGAGCCTGATCGATGGGGCGGGCGACGATGCGCGTGAGCTGAGGGCGCACCTGAAGCGGTTCCTGGATGGTGGCGGGCGAGCGCTCCTCGAAGTGGATCAGCCCGCCGCGTAGGCCCGCAACGCCTCGATCTGCTCGGGCTTGCCGAGGACGATCAGGTCGTCTCCTGCCTCGAGCAGGGTGTCCGCGCCCGGGTTGAAGATGTACCCGCCGTCCGCGCTTCCGCGCTTTCCGACGGCGATCACGATGAGCCCCGTCGCCTCGCGGATGTTCGCGTCGGCGAGCGACTTGCCCGCGAGATCGGAGGCGGTTCCGACCCTGGACTGCTCCATCCGGAGGGACATCCCGGGCGACCGGGTGGCCACGTCGAGGAAGGACACGACCGATGGGCGAAGGAGGACCGACGCCATCCGGACCGCGCCCGTCACGTTCGGGCTGACGACGTGGTCGGCCCCCGCCCGATAGAGCTTCTCGTGGCTCTCCTCTTCATAGGCGCGCACGATGATGGTCAGATCGGGGTTCAGCGCTCGTGCCGACAGACAGGCGAAGACGTTGTCCTCATCGCGTCCGAGAGCCGCGAGCAGGGCGGAGGCGCGCTCGATCCCGGCCTGATGAAGCGTATTGTCGTGGTTGGCGTCGCCCTCCACGACGAGAAGGTCATCGCCCGCGATCTCTCGCGCAGCCTGAATGTGCCCCGGATCGTGCTCGATCACGACGAACTCTCGTCTCGAGGGCAACAGCTCCTCGATCACCCGCCGGCCGGTGCGGCCCGCACCGCACAGGATGACGTGTCCCGAGAGCGATTCGATCTCCTTCATGATTCGGCGCCTTCTCAGGTAGTTGCGAACATCGAGCTCGACGATGAACGAGGTGACGAGCGCAAACCACACCCCGAGCCAGGACACGCCGAGCCCGAGCATCACCATGGTGAAGTAACGACCGGACTCCGTGAGGGGCCGAACCTCGCTGTACCCGACGGCAGTCAGGGTGATTACCGACATGTAGAGACTGTCGCCGAAGTCCCAACCCTCGATGGTGACGTAGCCGCCGGCGCCCACGAAGATCAGCACGAAGCCGTAGGCGAACACGGCGAGGAAGCGCATCGTCCACGAGCCGGGCAGCGTGTGCCGCTTTCTTCGGGCGGTCGAAGCCATGACGCGAAGCTACGGCCCCCAACCGGCCGGGACGATGCCGGTCGACGCCGACGGGAGGCGTTGGCGAGGCGGCGAGCGGCGCGCTAGCGTGGTGCCGGGAGCCGTACGGCCGAGCCGACGAACCCGCATCCTCGACTTCATGGCTCAGACGCGCATCCTCGAACAGGTGGCCCGGGTCACCGTCCTGTCGATCTTCGCCCTCGGCGGTCCCCTCGAGGCCCAGTTCGTCACGGATTCGGTCAAGTCCGATACGCTGCTACTGCGCAACGGCGACTTCCTCACCGGCGAGTTCCGCGAGCTGGACCGCGGCATCGTGTCCTACAAGACGGACGCCATGTCGACCATCAACGTGAAATGGTCGCGCGTCCTCACCGCGAAGACCGACAAGGAGTTCGAGATCCACCTCAGCAACGGCGAGAGGTGGATCGGCTCGCTGGAACCGAACGACCCCGGATTCGTGACCATCAGAGCCGTCGGCGACACCTTCGACACCGCGACGACCCGTATCGTGGAGATGCAGCGGCTCAAGTCGAGTTTCTGGAACCGGCTCGACGGAAGCCTCGATCTCGGATTCGACTTCACGCAGCAGAACAAGAAGATCGACATCAACGTACGCGGAGATGTCGAGTACGCGGCCAGCCGAAACCGGTTCAACCTCCGGTTTACCGAGTCCCTGAGCCGACAGGACTCGACGTCCGACATCACCCGCTCGGAGATCGCGCTCGGCTTCACACGCGAGTTGCCGAACGTATGGTTCCTCGGCTTCTTCGCCTCGACCGAACAGAACTCTCAGCTCAGCCTCGACGTTCGGGGCACGCTGGGCGCCGGCCCGGGCGCCTATCTGGTCTGGACGAGCCACCTCTCCCTGGCGACCGCCCTGGCGCTTCAGTTCACACGCGAGCGATTCACCGGCGAGGAGACGCAGACGACCGTGCCCCTCGGCCTCCTGACCGACTTCCAGTTCTTCAACTGGTCGGGGCTGTCGACGGACGTGTCGTCGCGCCTCACGATCCAGCCGGTGCTCAACAACTCCGGGCGCTGGCAGATCACCCTGACCGCGAACCTCCGCCAGGAGGTTCTCAGCAACTTCTATCTGACGGTCGGGGTGAACGAGGTGTACGACAGCCAGCCGCCCGCCGTGAATGCGAACAAGAACGACCTCAGCATCACGACTTCGCTGGGCTGGACGTTCTGAGCCGGGCGGGGACCGGTCAGCCCGCGACACCCCAGCTCCGATCGAGTCCTTCGCGCCATTCGACATATCGCCCGGAATCGGGCGGCGTGGGGAGGCAGTACGACATGGCGTAGCGCACGAAGAGGGTCTCGGGCCAGCGGAGCGCCACGGCCGACTCGAATCCGTCGAGCGCGTCTTCCCATCGCCCGAGCGCCGCGTGGACGACACCCGTGTGGAATTCCGTCAGCTCGCCGTCCGCGGATCGTACCAGGTCGAGCGCTTCGTCGGTTCGGCCGTCGTCCACGAGCCTGATCGCGCGCATCACGGGCCTCCAGGGCGCCGACCAGTTCTCAGACAGCCGGGAGAGCGCCTCTTCGGCCTCCCCCTCGCGTCCCATCGCGTGCAGGACCAGTCCTCTCGTCCAGCTCATGTAATCCCCTTCGGCTGCCGCCGCTTCGGCCCGGGCCGCCTCGCGCACCGCCTGCTCGAGATCCCCGCTACCGAGGTGGGCGAACGCGAAGTTCGTCCGGCCCTCCGCATCGAGCGGGTCGAGCCGCGTCGCGCGGCGGCCGGCCGCGAGCGCTCCGGCGGCGTCGCCGATCAGGAGCCGGCACCAGCAGAGCCACTGGTGCGCCTGCGCGTAGCCCGGCCGGACTTCGATGGCCCGCTCGTGATGGGCGATCGCGCCCGGTACGTCCCGACGAGCCGAGAGGAGATTGCCCATCGTCGTGTGTCCCTCGGGCAGCTCGGGCTGTAGCTCGAGGGCGCGGGTCACCGCGGCCTCCGCGCGTGGGTAGACCTGGTCGGGGTCCACATGGTAGTAGTCGCCCTGCATGACCAGCGCGTTGGCGAGCCCCGCCCACGCGAGGGCGTATTCCGGGTCGCGCTCCACGGCCCGCTGGAAGCTCTCTCCGGCCCTGGCGAGCTGGCCGTGAGAGCGATGCAGCATGAGCCGCCGACCCTCGACGAAATGTCGGTACGCCTCGACGTCGTCCGTCGGCGGCGCGGCATCGAGGAGGCGATCGCCGGTGGTCAGCTCGGCCTGCAAGGTCGTGGCGATCTTCGTCGCCAGCTCACCCTGGAGGTCGAAGATGTCGACCGCGGTGAACTCGCAGTCATACCGTTCGGCCCAGCGCTGCGTCTCGCTCGCCGCGTCGAGAAGGCGGATGTTGAGCCGCGCGCGGCTCCCGGCGCGCCGAACCGTCCCCTCGATGACCGTCCCCGCGCCGAGCTCGCGCCCGATCTGCCGGATCGACTGTTCGCGACCCGCGTAACGGGCGACGGACGACCGCGAGATCACCGTCAGCGACCCCAGGCGGGACAGCTCCGTGAGCAGATCCTCGTGGAGCCCCTCGGCGAAGGGATCGGCCGTATCCTCGCCGCCGGTGGCCTCGAACGGCAGGATCGCGATCGTATGCGGGTCGGACGTCGGCCCCGTGGCGTCGCGGGAGGTCGACGGGGCCGACCGGGCGCTGTCGGGCGTCGCTCGGGCGGGGGTGTCGGACGACCCCGCTGGACGTTTCTCGGGGGGGCGCGGCGCCCCGGCGGGCTCGGAGACCGACGACCGGCGAACCGCCGCGATCCCGGCGGCGGCCGCGACGGCGAGCAGAATCCCACCGATCCACACCGGCCGGGCCGGTCCGTCCCCCCCCTGACCGACCAGATAGCCTGCGAGCAGCGAGCCCGCGGCGAGGGCAGCGCCGACGATGGCGGCGACCCTGTTCCGGGAGAGAAACCGGCGAAGACGATACCCCGCCGTCGCGGGTCGCGCGTCGACCGGTAGCCCCTCCCGGTAGCGGCGGACGTCGAGACCCAGGAGCTCGGCGCTCGGATACCGCGCTTCCGGCTCGACGGAAAGGGCCTTCGCGCACACGCGGTCGAGATCGGTGCCGCGAGCTCCGCCGGCCACGGTCGTGGGCGGTGGCGCATCGGGGCCCGTGGGCAGCCGTCCCGCGATGAGTTCGTAGAGCAGCAACCCGAGCTGGTACACGTCGGACGCTTCGGTCACGTTCATACCGACGACCTGCTCGGGAGAGGCGTAGGCCGGCGTGAGCACCCTCATCCCCGTCCGGGTCAGCGTCTCGCCGGTCTCGTCCCCGGTCAATCTCGCGATCCCGAAGTCGAGCAGCATCACCCGCCCGGACGTCGCGACGAGGATGTTCGAGGGCTTCAGGTCGCGGTGGATGACCCCGTGACCGTGTGCGTAGTGGACGGCGCCACACACCTCCTCGAACAGCTCGAGGCGTCCATCGAGGTCGAGGTCCGCGCGGCGACAGTGCTCGGTGAGAGGGGACCCGTCGACGTACTCCATCACGACATACGGGATCTCCGTGTCGGTGAGCCCCCCGTCGAGGAGCCGCGCGATGTTCGGGTGCTGGAGGCGCGCGAGTATCTGGCGCTCCTGGAGAAATCGACGGACGGGCGCGGCCGACCCGCCCGCGCCCCGGACGATCTTGATCGCGACCCGCTGCTCGAACTGCCCGTCTGCCCGCTCGGCGAGGTAGACGGACCCCATCCCGCCGGCCCCGATGCGCTCGACCACCCGGAACGCGCCTACCCGGTCGCCGGCCTTCAGCGGCTCGTCGTCGAGCTCGCCACGCTCCGCCACCGCCTCGGCCACCAGTCCGACGTCGACGGGCGGGATGTCGCCGGATCGCTCGGCGGCGTCCAGGAGCCGGCGCACCCGTGCCTCCAGCTCGGCGTCGCCCCCGCACGCCCGACGCACGAAGGCCTCGCGCGCATCGGCTTCGAGGTCGAGCGCATCGCGCAGCACCGCGTCGATTCGTGTCCAGTCGGATGTCACGCGGCAAACATGTCGGACCGGGTACGCGCCCGCCAAGACGGACTCGGGTCCTGTCGCTCGATTCGCATGCGCGAGATGGACGGGATATCGAGGGCCGCGATCGGGATCATGCGGTGCATGCGCATCTCGACACTCGGGTCAGGGGTCCGTACTCATTGAGTACGACTCCGACGGGGCGCCGCACGCTGCCCTGCCGCGGCCGTGCCGCCAGATCCGAGTTCCGGGAGAATCCCGATGCCCCGTCACATCACCATACGCCCACGTCGCGCCAATCATGACGGTGCGATCACGCACCGCACCGCCATCCGCGCCGCGGGCGTCGGTCTGGCGGCGCTCGCGCTCGGCCTGACCCCGGGATCGAGTGTCCGGGCCCAGGCCATCGCGACCGATCTCGACGCGCGTATCCGGACCTTCGAGACCAGCCTCGGTCCGCGCGGCGACGAAGACCCGTCGATCCGCTGGACGATCGAGGAGCGCATGGCGCACTACGGCGTCCCCGGTGTCAGCGTGGCCGTGATCGCCGACGGGAAGCTGCTGTGGGCGAAGGGGTACGGCGTGAAGCAGGCGGGCTCGGACGATCCGATCGACACGGGGACCGCGTTCTCGGTCGGGTCCGTCAGTAAAGTCGGGACTGCGGCGGTCACGCTGCGGCTCGTCGACGAGGGGCGGCTCGACGTCGACCGGCCCGTCAACGACTACCTGCGCCGCTGGAAGGTCCCGTCGAACGAGCTGACCGAGCGCGAGCCGGTCACCCTGCGGCGCATCATGTCGCACACGGCCGGGCTCACCGTGCACGGGTTCGCCGACTTCCAGCCCGGCGAGGCGCTGCCGACCGTCGTCCAGATCCTCGACGGCGAGCCCCCCGCGAAGAACGCGCCCGTTCGCGTCGATCTGCTTCCCGGCTCCGAGTTCCGCTACTCGGGCGGCGGGACGACGGTCGAGCAGCTCGTCATCGAGGACGTGACCGGGCTCGACTTCGCCGCTGCCGCCCGGCGCTATCTGTTCGACCCGCTCGCGATGGACCGGAGCACCTACGAGAACCCGCTGCCTCTCACGCACGAGAACATCGCGAAGGCACACGGCCCCGACGGGTCGCCGCGGGCGCTTCCCCGGGGGTACGAGACGATGCCCGAATCCGCGGCATCGGGGTTGTGGACGACCCCGAGCGACTACGCGAAGCTCATCATCGCCCTCATCGAGTCGTATCAGGGAGACGGCGACACATTCCTCTCCCACGACACCGCCCGCGACATGATGACCGAGGTCCCTCCGGGTATCTTCGGGCTCGGCCCGGAGGTCGGCGGCGAAGGCCCGACACGCAACTTCGTGCACGGCGGCGCAAACGATTCGTACAGGGCTCTCATCGCCGGCTATTTGGCCGAAGGGGGCGGGATCGTCATCTTCACCAACGGCACGCGCGGTTCCGAGCTGATCGGAGAGATCCGGCGAGGCATCGCGATGGCGGGGTGGCCGAGCCATTGACGAGGCGCCCTCGCGTCTGGCCGGCGGATCGGAACATGCGTGTCCCCGGCTCGTAGGAGAGACGCTCCACCGACATTCAGACCGACGAAAGGAGCAGGTTTGGGAAAGAAGTACGTCAAGAACGAACTGGATCGCGCGCGTGATGAGCTGTTCAGCCACATCCAGCGCTGCGACGTGCTGGAGGCCGCCGACGAAGACCGCGAGGCGTGGCTCGTCGAGACGCTGGCATACATGGCCGAGAGATATCCCGCGCTGATGCCGAACGAGCGTGAAGAGCTGGAGACGCTCGCGCGGCGTTACATGAAGCCGCCCGTCCCGCACGGGAAGGAGGCGACGGCGCAGAACCGCGACGAATGGCAGGACGGGGAGATGGAGGCGTCGGGCCCCGAGGGTGCGGCGGCGGATGGTGCGGCGGCGACCCCCGATGCGGCCGAGACCGTCGAAGCCGAGCCTCTCGAAGCGGCGGAGGAGCAGTCCGCCACCGCCTGACGGCGACCGCCCGACCGCCGCTGGCGCCCCCGGCTGCGTGCGGGGATGCTACCCGCCGCTGACGGAGGGGATGATGTCGATCGACGCCCCGTCGCCGAGAGCCGTCGCGAGACCGCCGGTGCGGCGGATCTCGGTACCGTCGACGAACAGGTTGACGTGCGGGCGCACCTCGCCCTGCTCCGTCAGCACCCGCTCGTAGACGGCCGGGTAGCGTTCGCGCAGCTCCCGCATCGCATCGCCGACGCTCGCCGGCGTCGTATCGAGCACGACCTCGTGACGTCCTTCGGCGAGGTCGCGGAGCTGACCGGGCAGCGAGATGGTCACGGCCATCGCGATCAGGCGGCGCCGATGACGGCGGCCTTGACGCACACGACCGGCGGGAGACCGTCGCGGATCAACGTCCAGGATTCGCCCTCGTCGGCGGAGCCGTACACGTGTCCGCTTCGCGTTCCGAAGTACACGCCGGCCGGGTCGGCGGAATCCGTGTCGAGGGCGTCGCGGAGGACAGTCTCGAAGGCTTCCTCCTGCGGCAGCCCTTCGGACAGCGGGTGCCAGCTCTCGCCCGCATCGCGCGTGCGGTAGACGCGGAGCTTCGCCTCGGGCGTGCACCTGAACTGGTCGGACTCGAGCGGCACGATGTACACCGTGTCCGGGTCGTGCGGGTGCATGGCCATCCCGAAGCCGAAGTCCGACGGCACCCCGTTCGCGATGTCCACCCACTCGTCCCCCCAGTCATCGCTGCGGTACAGACCCCAGTGGTTCTGCAAGAACAGACGGCCGGGCCGGTCGGGGTGGCTCACGACCTTGTGGACGCACTGGCCGAACTCGGGGTGCTTGTCGGGTAGGAACTCCGCCCGCACCCCGCTGTTGCGCGCGCGCCAGGACCTGCCGCCGTTCTCGGTGCGGTAGACGCCGCCGGTCGAGATCGCCACGACCAGTCGGTTCTCGTCGCCCGGGTCCTGGACGATCGTGTGCATGCACATGCCGCCTGCGCCCGGCGTCCACGATTCGCGGTGCTCGTGCTCGAGGAACCCGCGAACGGGCTGCCACGAGTCGCCGCCGTCGTCGCTCACGAAGAGGCAGGACGGCTCGACGCCGAGGTATAGCCGGTCGGGCCGCGATGCGGGTCCGGGCCGGATTTGCCAGATCCGGTTGACCGACATGTCGGAGCCCTCGGGAAACCTCACCGGACGCTCTTCCTCGGCCGACCAATCGCCGCCCCCGTCGTCGGACTTCCTGAGGGTCACGCCGAAGAAGGGATTCCCGGGCGCGGCCCACAGCGTCCGCCGGCCTTCCCGCTGGTCGAGCGCCAGGGCGTAGACTTCGCTGCCGGGAAAGTGGGGTCCCTCGGCGGTCCATTCCTCCCGCTCACGGTCCGATCGGAACAGGAACGCGCCCTTGGTGGTGCCCACGAGCAGCACGACATCGCCATCGTCGAGGTGGATCGCCCCGGGAGTCTCCGGCACCGTACGCCTCCGTATCGAGCAGGTTCGTCCGTCGCCCGGTATGTGGACGGGGCGTCATCTTTCGCGACCGGAGGTCGCCTCCGCAACGGCCCGGCCAGGTCGCCGAAGAAGTCGAGTATGGGCCGCGACCCCGGGCGCCCGCGGCGGCGCGCCGGAGTTCTTCGGCGACCTGCTAATCGAGACGTATCCTGAGACCGGCGGCGATCACCCCGAACGACCCGCGCCCCGGCGACGTCTCGTACCGCCCGAAGAGCCGGAAACGGTGTCGCGCGAGGACCGGGGCCTCGACGAGGAGGCGGATCTCGGTCAGCCACCCGGAGAGCGCCTCTTCCTCGGATCGCATCTGCGCGGCGCTGACGCCGGGGCGTACGAGCCAGCCGGTGTAGCTCCGATAGGCGATCGGCGCGACGAAGCGGAGCTCGCGAACGGACGTCCGGACGCCGGCCGTCTCCGTCCAGCCGACGGTACGGCCGGCATGGAGCGCCGGCTCGAACGCGACCGTGCCGTGCGTCACCCCCGCGAGCGGGACGACGCCACGTCCATAGAGGCCCCACTCGTCGTGGTCCCACCAGGGGGCGAGAAAGACGCCGGCGGACGCCTTCGCGTAGGCGTCACGGGTGGGTACCGTCAGGCTCTGCTCGATCCACAGGGTCGTATGCGCGATACTGCGGCGCTCGACCGGGTCCGTGGCATCGAGCCGCGTCGCCGCCGCCTCTTCGACGGGCACGGACTCGAAGCTGCGCCGACCGAGCTCGGCGCGCAGCGAGAGCCGATCGGCTTCTCCCCACGACGTCTCCGCTCCGACGAAGACGCCCTTCCATTCATCGGGCCCGTACGGCAGGGGGAACGGTTCCAGCCCGAGCGAGTGGTCGTAGCGTCCCCAGATCCGGAGATCGGGGGCGATCGAATAGGAGGCGAACGCAGCCCGAACTCCCGGCCCTCCCCCCGGTTCGACCGCGACCCCACCCAGCAATTCCGCCTCGATGGGGTAGTGACGCGATGTGGCCGCGAACCACCCCCGTCGAGCCGCCGGATCATCGGGGGCGTCGGCGAGAATCTCGAGCCACGCGGCCTCCGCGGCACGCCGTCGGCCGGTGCGGTCGAGGTATCGGGCGAGGGCGCGCCGGAGCTCCATTTCACGCGGCGCGCGAACGACCGCCTCCTCGTAGACCGCGAGCGAGTCGACGGCGCCGTCGCCGGCCGTCTCGCGCCCACCCAGCACGCCCGAGTCGTCTCCGCCTTCCTCGGACCCCCGCCCATCGCTTCCCTCGCGCACGGCAGCCGGCCCGGCGGCCCCGGCCGCCCTGAACTCGATGGCGACCTCGCCCACGACCTGCCCGCCTACCACGAGGTCCACCGGACCCGACGCCGGAAGAGCGGTCGTTCGGACCGACAGCCTCGCGACCCCGGCGCCGTCGCTGACCGCGCGAGCGAGCGAATTGCCACTCGCGGGCCCACGGACGGTGACGCTGCGCCCCGCAATGGGGTTGCCGAACCGATCGGCCAGGGCCGCCGTGACGAGGACGACGGTGTCGAGGGCCGGTGACACGACGATCGGAGATGGCGAGACGTCGGCCAGCCTGGGGCGGCCGGGGACGACGTCGATCGTCACCCGGGCGGAGTTCGCGATATCGGTCCCGGGGGCCCGGACGTACGCCCGGAACGATCGGACGTCGCTCCCGGCGGGGATCGCGAAGGCGGCCTCTCCCAGCCCGTCCGTTCGGGCGCGCAGACGCGTCCCGTCGACCGTGGGGACCCCGGTCACCTCGAGGTACAGCCCGCCCACCGCGCGATCGCCACGCAACGCGCGCACCCGAACCTCCGCAACACCCCCGGCCGTTACCCGAACGTCGTCTTCCTCGGGTGTGACGTACAGGAGATCCGTCCCGCAGGAGGCCACCTCCGCGATCACGGCATCGCTCGCGCCGAGCGAGGAGAGATCGCCCAGATCGGCTGCCGTCGGGACGAAGCTCAGACAGTTCGCGCGCACCATCGTCGCGAGCTCGGACGCCGAGTACACGTCGGTCGAGAGAAGGGCCACGAGCTCGGCCTTCGTGAGCGCCGACTCCTGAGCGTCGCCAGCGGCAGGGACGGCGGCCGCGAGAAGCGCGAAGATCGCGAGCGACCGCATGCCCGCGGCTCGAGCACGTGAGCGTCGATGGGTCGACCCACGGCGTCGAAGATCGCGGAGTGACGGGATCCCGCGAGTATGGCGGGTCGCGGAGGGCCCCGGGGACTTGTCGGACATCCTGTGGACGCTCGTGAACCGATCGTTGCGATTCCCGACCCGCCCGCACGGCGGTCCGACCTCCCGGACCGCCCGTCGCCGCACGACGACTGCCTCCTGAAACCACGAGGATGCAAGTACTCTGCCCGGCGCCGTCGTGGCCGGGGGGGGCGGGAGCCGCCGAGCCCCGGCAGGGCACGCCGCACGGGTTCGGTCGGCCGATTCGGGCGTCGCTGGTGCGATTCTTTCAGCGTTCGCGTTGCGTCCCTCCGGATCGGCGCTACGACCGCACGCCGGTCCGCGAGATCGCCCGCTGGCGGTGCAGACCCATCCCGGAAGGGCAGACGCGGAAGGTGAGCTCGGAACGTCAGTTACGACCCCCGGACGGAGAACCCCGGTCAGAGCCCAACCTGCACATCGGGAAGCCGCTTGCGAACGCGACCGATGATGCGCCGTTGCAGCGGCCTGTCGTGCTACCGCCGGCCGAGCGCCGGGAAGGACGCCGCCGCGCTGCGTGGCTGTTGTCCGGTCTCGCCCTGGTCGCGGTGCCGCTGGCTTGGCTCGTCACATCCCCGCGCGAGTCACCTTCGAGCGGTGTCGGTCGTGGCGTCGCGTCCACAGACGAGACCCGCGGGTCCCTCGACAGCCGCGTGGTGGCTTTCGATCGGGCCGCCGACGAGCTGGTCTCGGCGCTGGCCTCGTTTCGCACGCGTCAGGCCGACTTCGATCTGGGGCGCATCGATTGCCACGCGCTCGTGCCCGGGTACGAGCGCGTGGACGCCGCCGTGGTGGCCCTCGCGCG
>JAWWCR010000081.1:0-20032 GCA_033720355.1 Gemmatimonadota bacterium | reverse complement strand
TCGCGCGGCTCGATGCGGTGGGCGAGCGCCTGACGCGGGAAGAGACCTTCGTCGGGAGCTTCCGCCCGGTCGGCTAGGGCGTGTACCAGATCGGCGACGTGTACGCCCGCTGCTGGTCGACCAGGGTCGCTCCCTCGGGCGGCTCGACCCCGTAGAACTTCGCGTCGTAGGCGGTCCACCGCGGCGTCGGGATCTCGAGGACACGCGCGTAGTAGAACGCCCGCTCGTTCCGGTCGAAGTCGGGGTCAGTCCACACCGTGATCAACTCGGGATCACCGATCGTGTTCGTCCACGTCGCGTTCTCGATGTCGACGGTGTTGCCGACCGGGGTCGTCGCGCGGCCATCCGACCCGATCTGCCGTCCGTCCGACACGGCCACGTCGTAGACGCGCTCGTGCAGCTCGCCCGCGCTGTCGAGCCACCCCTTAACGATCTGTATGCGATCGAGGTTCGCGCCGATCGGGTCCTTCAGTGCCGCAACGAGGAACGACGGCGACGCCCCCGCCGGCGCGTTCCGCAGATCGCCTCCCATCGGGACGCCCTTCGCGTACCCGGCCGCCGCGGGCTGACGGGTCACCGCGTCGCCCGGCTCGAAGTCCCACCCGCCGAAGAACCGCACCAGCATTCGCGGACCGGTGGTCGCGTAGGTCTCGCGACGCTCCATGGCATCGAAGAGCGCTTCGCGGGTGTTCTCGGTCGCCCACACCGCGGCGTACCCCGAGGCCAGCGTCTCCCACCCCATGATCGAAAGATCGCCGAAGGTCGCGAACGGGTGCGTCATTCGCTCCGGCCCCGGCTCCGAGCCCGAGTGCTTTCCGAAGAAGTTGTCCTCGTCCGCCGTGGCGAGCGCCGTGTGGCTGTCTGTGGACCCGATCATCCCGTACTTGAACGGATTGATGCCGAGATCACCCTCGAGCTGGAGCCCGCGCAGGAGCCCGCTCCGCGCGTACTCCCCGGGCAGCATGTCGTTCGTCTTGGCCTCGCTGAGGTTGAGGTTCCCCTTGTCCCACGTCCCGAAGTCGGCGAACTCGTCGTTCGGCGACATGAACGGGTGCGCCTCGCCATCGCCCTTTATCTGCGTGGCCTCGTAGAGCCGCTCCCAGCGCTCGCGGCGCGCGGCGTACGTGCGATCGAGCGCCCGGTTCCCCACGGGGTTGATGAGCGGGAACATCATCCCGTTCGACAGATTCCCGTTGTGCGGGATGGCGAGCACGTCACCACCGGTCAGGTCCTCGTACGTCTCGAGCGCCGTCCACAGGTCCTCGGGGTTCGTGCTGCCGGCCGGCGGGTAGGTCGTGAAGGGAACCGTCATCGACGCCTTCGCCGCGTCGTCCCGGTAGATCACGACCCGGTGGAGGTTGTTCCCGGGCGGCACCTGAGAGGTCCACTCGTACCCGATGAACGCCGTGAACCGCCCGGGCTCGTCGAACTCCTCGGCGGCGGCGATGGTCTTCGCCCACGCGTTCTTGTACGCCTTGCTGTCGGGTGTGTAGAGGAGGGCCTCTGGGAAGGTCGCGCGCGAGAACGAGTCGATGATCTCGAGCGCGGCGTCCATCCCCTGCCCGCTCTGGATCATGTCGTACCAGCGCTTCCCCGTATCGTCACGCAGAATCTCGGGGTCTCCCGCGAAGAGGTCCGGGAAGAACCCCATGTTGTCGGAGTGGTCGGCCACCACGAGGAAGTCGAGCGGACGTGCGAGCCGCGCCCTGCCGCCCGCGGACGATTCCACCTCTTCGCCTCGCGCGAAACGGTACGCATCGACCGGGTCGAGCCGGGCTCCGAAGGCGCCCGCATCCATCGAGAAGGAGGTGTGGAGGTGCGTATCGCCGAAGAACACCCGCGTCGGGATGGCGCCGCCCGCGTAGGGGGAGTACGGACGCTGTTGTTCGGCCATCGTCTCGCGACTCGCCGTTCCTGTGTCCTGAGCGGCGGCCGGACCGACCGCCAGCAAGACGAGAAGAGGAAGACCGGCCAGGAAACGCGGTGTATGCATGACGACACTCCGGGAGGGCATTTGGCCTTGCCGGGGCCAAAGCTACCGGTCGACGCGAACGACTCGCCAGAGCCCGATACTAGGGTCGGGACGAGGGGTCGACCCGCAGCCAGTCGAGCCCGTCGACCTCCATGATGCCCTCGATCCGACCGACGACCTCGCGGGTCGCACGATCGACGACCGCGATCGCGTTCTCCCGGGGCAGGCTCACGTAGACATGGCGAGACTCGGGCACGACGAGGACGCGGAGCGGACCCGTCGCGAACGGGATCCGCGCGACGCGCGAGCCGTCGCGGAGATCGAGCACGTCGACGGCGCGGGGGCCCATGTGGGCGACCCACGCATGCCCGCGCTCCACGTCCAGGCTGACCGAGATCGGGAACCCGGCCCCGGTCGAGAACGAGCGCAGGATGACCGGGCCGGTCGGATCGATCTCGGTGAGGGTCTCCGACCCGGACGCGAGTACCCACACCGTCCCCGCGTTCGTCCGGGCGAGTCCCTCGGAGCCGGCACCGATCTCGAGTACCGTCACGGCACCCGACACCCGGTCGATGACCGCGACGCTCCCGTCCTGCGGGCTCGCGACCGTCAGGTATCGGTCGTCGTGGGTCGCGATCAGCCGGTGCGATCCCGGCAGACCCGTGTCCCACCGCGCCGACACGCGCCCGGTGGCGACATCCATCTCGACGACGGCGCCTTCGTCCTCGCAGGTGGCCCACACCCGCGAGCCGTCGGCGCTGGCCTGCACGCCGTGGCTCCTCGTACAGTCCGGGATCGGGAACGCCCGGCTCGCCCCCCCGACGGCGTCGAGCCAGCGAAGCGTATTCCCGGACGGGTGGTCCGGGGCGAACCCGGGGTGCGCGTCGACCGGTTCTTCGTGCGGGTTCGGGTAGTTCCCGTACTCGGCCACGACCGCCCCGCCGCCCGCGAGCCCGCTCACCTCGTGGGGCCCCGGACCGGTGTCGATCCGGCGCACCGGCTCGAGCGTCTGCGGGTCGATGATCGCCACGTGGTGGGCCGACCTGCTCACGGCGGCCAGGAGGGGCCGGCCCGCCACCCTGGCCGAATCGAGCAGCGGTCGGAGCGGCGCCGAGAGGATGTCGGTGTGGCCGGACGTCAGGGAATACGAGCTCGCCCAGTAGAGCGTCGACCCGTCCGGAGAGACTCTCGGCAGCAGGTCGCTTCCGGGCGTGTTGATCGACGCGGCGGGTACTGCCGGGGTCCACTCCGCTTCCCGAAAGGAGATGTAGAGGTCGCCGGGCAACGTTCGGTTGAGCGCCCTCCCCGAGGACTCGAAGACCATGAAGCTCTCGTCGGGGGCCACGAAGAGGTTCCACTCCCCGAAGGGGCTGTTCACCGCGGGTCCGAGATTCTCCGCCGGACCGAACCCGCCCGGGGCGGGTCGCGCGGCGTAGAGGTCGCCCTGCCCCGACCCGCCCTCGCGGGTCGACGCGAAGTAGAGTGTGCCCGATGCGGTCGAGACGGGGCTGTATTCGTGCGCCGCCGTGTTCACGCCCCCTTCCACGAAGGTCGCCTCGGCCCCGGGGCCCGCATCGAGGGGATAGACCCATACGTCACGGCCGCCGCCGCCAGAGCCCGCGGGTGGAGAACGTTGCGAGACAAAAAAGAGTCGTCGCCCGTCGGGTGAGACAAAGGGCGAGGAGTCGTCGTGCTCGCCCGAGAAGGGCGCGGGGACCGGGTCGGTCCATTCGCCACCCGCGAGCCTCGACACGAGGATCGTCGACCTGCCGCCACCGGCGCCCCACGCTGCCGTGCTCCTCGTGAAGTACATGGTGTCGCCATCCGGCGAGAACGCGGCCCCGTGCTCGACCGCGGCAGTCGAGACGACGCCGGGCGCCACGACCTCCGCCCCGGGCGGCGTCTGGGCCGACACCACTGTCGAAGACCCCGCGAACAGCCATATCGAAACGAGGGCCGCGAACCGTGTCGCGGTCCGGGTGGCGTGCTGACTCATGTCCGATTCCGAGGGCGAAGGGAGTCCGTCCCGCACCGTTCCCGTCGTATACGTCCCCCGCGTCGCAAGGTTCGCGTCGATCCGCGCCGGGCGGGAAACCCCGGGGCACCCCTCGTTTCGCCCGCCGGCGCGTCCTAGAATGATCGCGTCGGTACCCCTGCGAGACCCCCGAAGGAGAATCCCGGTTATGAAGCGTTCGCCCCATCTCAGGACCCTCCTGACCGTCGCTCTGGCCTTCGCCGCGATGGCCACCGGCGCGGAGGCCCAGGGCTATCCGCCCGAGCTCTACGAGAACCTCGAATGGGACAACATCGGACCGGCGCGCGGCGGTCGAAGCACCGCGGCGGCGGGGAGCGACGCGCGCCCGCTCGAGTACTACTTCGGCGCCACGGGGGGCGGCCTGTGGAAGACGACCGACGCGGGCACGACGTGGGAGCCGGTCACCGACGGGCAGATCGGGAGCTCCTCCGTCGGCGCGGTCCAGGTCTGCGAGGCGAACCCCGACGTCGTCTACATCGGGACGGGGGAGACCCAGATCCGCGGCAACATCCAGCAGGGCGACGGCGTGTACCGCTCCGACGACGCCGGCGAGACGTGGACACACATCGGGCTGGAGGAGTCCCAGAACGTCTCGCGGATCCGCATCCACCCCGACGACTGCGATGTCGCCTGGGTCGCCGCCTGGGGCAAGCACTCGGCGCCCAACCCCGAGCGGGGCGTCTACAAGACGACCGATGGCGGCGAGACGTGGCGGCTCGTTCTCCATCGCGACGAGCGGAGCGGCGCCCAGGACATCAGCGTCGACGCGACGAACCCCGACGTGATCTACGCGTCGCTGTGGGAGGCGTGGAGGAAGTCGTGGGGGATGAGCTCGGGTGGCCCGGGCAGCGGCCTCTTCAAGTCGACCGACGGTGGCGAGACCTGGGACGAGCTGACCCGCCGCCCGGGGATGCCGGAGGGGGTGATCGGCAAGATCGGCGTGGCGGTGTCGCCGGCCGATCCGAACCGCGTGTGGGCGCAGATCGAGGCCGTCGAGGGCGGGCTCTTCCGCTCCGATGACGGCGGCGAGACGTGGGAGCGCGTGAACGACGACCGCAACCTGCGTCAGCGCGCTTTCTACTACACGCGCGTCTACGCCGATCCGGTCGACCGCGACAAGATGTACGCGCTCAACGTCGGCATCTACCGCTCGGAGGACGGCGGCGAGACGATGGAGAGCATGTCCGTCCGTCACGGCGACAACCACGACCTGTGGATCTCGTCGACCGACCCCGACCGCATGATCGAGGCGAACGACGGCGGGGCGCACGTGTCGTTCAACGGCGGCGAGACCTGGACCGAGCTCGACTTCCCCACGGCCCAGTTCTATCGCGTCACGACGACGAACCACTTCCCCTATCACATCTGCGGCGCGCAGCAGGACAATTCGACGGCGTGCGTCCCCAGCCGGGGGTGGGACCACCTCTACGGCGGCGACGCCGACGAGCGGTACCTCTACACCGCCGGCGGCGGCGAGAGCGGCTACATCGCGGCGAACCCCGATCGGCCGCACATCATCTACGCCGGCTCGTACGGCGGCACGCTGACACGCAAGAACCAGGAGAACGGGCAGTCGCGATCGATCAACGTGTGGCCCGAGAACCCGATGGGGCAGTCGTCGGCGTCGCTCGTCGAGCGGGTTCAGTGGACCTTCCCGATCGTGTTCAGCCACCACGACTCGAACGTGCTCTACACGGCGAGTCAGCACGTGTGGAAGACGACGAACGAGGGGCAGAGCTTCACCCGCATCAGCCCGGACCTCACCCGGGCCGACCCCGAGACGATGGTCCCGTCGGGCGGACCCATCACGAAGGACCAGACCGGGGTCGAGGTGTACGCGACCGTGTTCGCGCTCGCGCCGTCCTACCACGACCCCGACGTCATCTGGGCCGGGTCGGACGACGGCCTCGTCCACGTCACGCGCGACGCTTCGGCGGCGAACCCGACCTGGACGAACGTGACGCCGCCCGACGCGCCGGACTTCGTGCGCATCAACACGATCGAGGCCTCGCCGCACACCCCGGGCAAGGCGTACGTGGCGGGCATCCGCTATCTCGTCGATGACGACCGCAGCCCCTACGTCTGGAAGACCGACGACTACGGGGCCACGTGGACGAAGATCGTGAGCGGGATCCCCGAGGACGACTTCGTCCGCGCCGTCCGCGAGGACCCGGTGCGACCCGGGCTGCTGTTTGCGGGCTCGGAGCACACGGTCTACGTGTCCTGGGATGACGGAGCGAGCTGGCAGTCGCTCGCGCAGAACCTGCCGGTCGTGCAGGTCGCGGACCTCGTCGTGAAGGGGAACGACATCGTGCTCGGGACGCACGGGCGGTCGTTCTGGGTCATGCGGGACATCACGCAGCTTCGCGAGATGAGCGACGAGGTGGCGCAGGCCGACGTCCACCTGTACCCGCCCGTCCCCACGTACCGGGGCGTCGACAACGGGGTGCTGGTGCGTTACCACCTCGCCGAAGCTTCCGATATCACGCTCGAGTTCATCGATGAGAACGGCACGATCATCGAGACGTACGAGGGCGACGCGGAGGTGGAGGAGGAAGGGCCGCGCGAAGGCCGGCGCCGCTTCGGGGGCGGGGGTCGAACGGCACCGTCCGGGCAGGCGGGCTCGCACACCTACATGTGGGATCTCCGCTATCCCGGCTACGTCGACTTCGAGGGAATGATCTTCTGGGCCGGCTCGAACCAGGGCCCGGTCGTCCTGCCGGGCCAGTACACCGTCCGCCTCACGGCGAACGGCCAGACACTCGAACAGGACTTCGAGGTCAGGCTCGATCCCCGGAACGAGCCGGTCACGGTGGCCCAGCTCCAGGCCCAGCTGGATCTCGCGCTCGAGATCCGTGACAAGGTGACGCAGGCCAACCAGGCCGTCATCGACATCCGCGCGATCAAGGGCGAGGTCGACGACCGGAAGGAGCAGACCGACAACACCGAGATCCACGAGCAGGGAGATCTGGTCAAGGAGCGGCTCGGCGAGGTCGAGTCGGAGATCTACCAGGTCAGGAACGAGAGCCGGCAGGACCCGCTCAACTTCCCGATCAAGATCAACAACAAGCTGGCCGCGCTTCTGAACGGCGTGTCGCGCGGCGACTTCCCGCCGACCGACCAGTCGCGCGAGGTGTTCGACCGGCTCGACGGGCTGCTTCAGGAGGAGATGACGCGGCTTCAGCTGATCATCGATCAGGACCTCCAGCGCCTGAACGACCTGCTCCGCGAGGAGGGCCTGGACGAGATCACCATCCGGAGGATCGTCAGCTAGAACGTCAGCCAGATGGTCCTCGACGGTGCGTAGGGCACGGGTGGAGAGGTCGCCAGGATCGCGACCTCTCCGCCCCACGGCGAAGGCGTTTGTCGGGCGTGGTGTCGGGCGTTATCTTGTGTGTTCGGCGCCCGGAGCACCGGGGGCCGATGACTCAGAAACCGATCAAGGCGACCCGTCTCGTCGTTTCGAGACGTCGCCTTTTTTCTTGTGACCACGGTGGTCACGACCGCGCGAGATCATCGCGCATTACGGCAGTCGAGAGGTACGCGTCAACGTGACTCCGACTTGCATAACCGAGGAGCGCAGATGCGTACCAAGGGAACGGTAAAGTGGTTCAACGACCAGAAGGGGTTCGGATTCATCACGCCTGAGGGCAGCACGGAAGATTGCTTCGTGCACCACAGCGCGATCCAGGCCGAGGGTTTCAAGACCCTCGCCGAGGGAGCCCAGGTCGAGTTCGACGTGGTTCAGGGGACGAAGGGTCCCGCCGCAGAGAACGTGGTCGCCCTCTAACGAGCGGCGCTGCACAAGAGAACAGACATCGGACAGGTTCGATGTCACCGGGCCACCCCGATCGATCGGGGTGGCCCTTTTTACTCCCCCCCCGGCTCAGATCGCCGTGGCCATGTCGGGCGGGCCGGTCGCTCCGCCCACGCTCTTCAGATACGCGTTCTGGTCGTGCTCGAGCGCGCCCTCCGGGAGGTACTCCCACAGGGGCCCGAGGTCGGCCCGCACGCGATCGACGTAGAACTCGGGGAGCCGGGTCGATTGCCCCTCGAAGTAGTCCCTGAACTCCGAGTCCGTCGCGAGACGCCCCCGCACTTCCGTGTAGTAACGGATCCGCCCCTGCCCCTCCGATGAGATGGCCCGAACCACGTTCATGAGCCGGGGGATGCCTCCCCGATTCGCTTTCAGCCGGCGCAGGATCGCGCGGCGCGAGAAGCTGTATTTGGTCAGATCGATCACGCGATCGTAGAACTCGATCCACTCGTAGTTCCGGGGCCTGATGTTCATCGCGTGATGGTTGTTGAGGAAGTGGAAGGGGAAGCCCAGCACCCTGCCCTCCTCCTGATACTCGAGGTTGAGCGGCGCCGCCTGACCGAACGAGGTGAGCAGCGAATACCCCGGGAACGCGGCCGGCGCCTCGTCGATGAACGTCTTGGTGAGTTCGAAGGGCTCAGGGCCCTCGTCGCAGTCCAGACCCAGCACGAAGTTCGTCTGCAGGTAGGGGATGTGCTCGGCGATGAGATTCGAGTGGTCGGCGATCTGTCGAACTTTCTCGAGCCCGAACACGCTCCGCGACCGCGACTTGTTTCCGAGCGTGTACCACGACTCGACGCCCGGCAGCATCGCCTTGAAGCCGTTCGCGGCGAGACGTTTCAGGCGAGCCTCGCCCAGCAGCGAGAGGCTGCTCTCCGCGATGAACTGGATGCCGCCGTCCGGCAGCGCCCGTTCGATCGCACCCAGACAGTCGTCGAAACGGACGCCGAGGTTCGGGTCGTGCCACCCGACGATCGGCTTCCGCATGTTCGCCTTGAGGAAACGCAGGTCGTCGCGCATCTCGTCGAAGTCGAGCGGTTGGTAGTCGACGACCGAGTCGATGCAGAAGCTGCAGGTATACGGGCACCCGAGGCTCCCGATCATGGGCACCATCTTGAGGGCCGGCGCCTTGGCGAGCGTCGGCTGAACGTACTTCCAGCGTGCCCGAACGCCGGGAAGCGACCGAGGCTGTCGTTCGGCGGTCAAGTGCATACCGATCGGTCGGTGGGGCCGGCAGTCCTCCAGCACGTCATCCAGCACCGTTCGATCGGTGAACCCGAGCACGTAGTCGAAGTACTTCCCCGCGTCCTGTGGGTAACACCGTGCGTGCGGTCCACCGAGGCACGTGACGGCGCCTCGCCGCCGGAACAACTCGCTGATGGCGTACGCGAGCTGTGCGCCCTGGGAGAAGGCACCGACGAACAACACGTCGATGTCTTCGGGCAGCTCCTCGATCAGGTTCTCGAGCCCCGTGTAACACACGAGACTGACCTCGTGCCCCGCTTCCTCGCACCACACGGCAAGGGCCTGGGGCATGAGACTCGCCAGGTTCGCGTGCATCAGCTTCGCGTACAGGGTCCGAGTCGGACCTCTGGCGACGAGATCCACGATCCCGATTCTCAGTTTGTTCAGGTTGGGTTTCCTCTCGGTCGACGAGAATTTCTCAACCGATGAACCTGGCCCGTCCGCCCCTCAGGTAGGTTCCCGGGTCTATCCCCTGTCCCTCGATGACCGAGCGCACGCGCCAGATCGTCGTGCGGAGACACTTGCGAGCAGACCGCTCCGACTGCTCGCCCCAGAATGTGTCGGCGAGCTTCTCGCGCGTGTGCGCCGTGCTCCGATTGAGGACGAGGTAGGCGAACAGCCCCTTCGCCGGCCTGGTGGGGAACGGTGCCAGGCGCACGTCTCCCTGGTGAACCTCTACGGGTCCGAGCAGACTGACGCGCATTTGCAATAGAGGCGACCTCGCGAGCGACGGAACCGCTCGCCGATAACTCGGCGATCTCGGAGTCGGAGTGGCCGTCGTCGAGCGCACGGTCGGACCGAGGGCGAGAGCGTCAAGATCTCGACGCAGTGCCTTACAGTGCGGCCTCGACGCGTCCGGCGCCACAGTCGGGCCGAGGTCGAGTCCAGATCGCCATCTCGGCCACGGGCGCGCGGCGTCGCGCGTGAAGCTAGTTTGGGGTCAGCAGTCGCCCGGACGTGGCCCCGTCGGTCCCGTTGCACCCTCGAGCGCGACTCCACGTTCGCGACAGGAGACGGATCGTGTCGGACGCCATCTTCATCACGGTGGATGGGGTATTCGAGATCGATGGGCGCGTGTACCGCATCCCGGAACACTTCTCACCGAGCGAGGTTCACAGCTACCGCGCTCTCATCGTGCCCCTTCCGGACAAGCGGCCCGGAACCACACTCGCCGCCGAGCAGCGCGAGATCACCGACACGTTCTTCTACCGGCGCGCAGCCGCCTGTGTGATTCCCGAGTTCCGAGAGAACGCCCCGGAGTCGTTGTCACGCGACCAGCTGCTCAGCATCCACCGCTGGATCGGGCGCCACCGACCGACCCTCGGGTGAGCCCCAGCCCTCTCAAGGTCTCTCACATCCTGCTCTCCCGCGGGTTCGCCGGGTCCGAGCGCTCGACCGTCGAGTCCTGCAACCAGCAGTGTCTCGAACACGATGTGTCCCTCTTCGTCCGCCGGGACCACCGGAAGCACGGGGTCAGCGTCCTCGATCACGTCGACCCGGGCGTGAAGGTCGTCGAGCTCGGGCCGCGGCCCGTGCTCAAGCGGCAGCTCCGCCGGGCGATCGAGACCGGCCGACCCGACGTGATCCACTGTCATCTGCGTCGCTCGACGCGGCTCGTCGCGCAGATCGGCCCGCCGGCCGCGACCGTCTCGACGCTTCACATCTCCGTCAACGGACCGCATTTCGTCCGCATGGACGGGCTCGTGTGCAACGCCCGCTGGCAGCTCGACGAGATCCCGGCGGACTACGGAGGTCTCGTCCACAAGGCGAACAACTCGCTCGAGCCGCACCGGCGGCTGACGGGCGAGGAGGTCGCCGAGCTGCGCGGCCGTTACGTGCCGGAGGGAGGGTACCTGATCGGCGCCGTCGGCCGGCTCCACCGGAGCAAGGGCTGGGACACGCTGATCGAGGCGTTCAGGCGCATCCAGGTCCCGTCCGGTGTCCGGCTGGTGTTCTTCGGGGCCGGGCGTATCGGGGCGAAGCTCGAGGCACTGGCGGACGGCCACCCGCAGATCGTGTTCGCCGGCTACAGCACGCGCGTCAAGGACTGGTACCAGGCCTTCGACCTGCTGGTGTGTCCGTCACGGTTCGAGCCGCTGCCGCGCGTGATCCTCGAGGCGATG
Organism: Gemmatimonadota bacterium; assembly: GCA_033720355.1. Lineage (GTDB taxonomy): Bacteria > Gemmatimonadota > Gemmatimonadetes > Palauibacterales > Palauibacteraceae > Palauibacter. The sequence continues at coordinate 8,840 of JAWWCR010000081.1, read as the reverse complement.
GACGGCGGCGCACCGGTGCTGGCCTCGACCGCCGGGGGCTGCAAGGAGCTGATCGAGGACTACGGCGGGACCCTGTTCGAGACCGACGACGTCGACGCGCTTGCCGCCCGGCTGGAAGAGTCCATCACCACGCGACCGCCACGCCATCGACCGGACCTGACGGCGCACTACGTCGAGAACGCGAACGCCGCGCTCGTGGACTTCTACCGGCGCGTGGTCGACCGGAAGGTGAGCCCGCCCCGATCAGGCCGGTGAGCGCAGGTCCTCGCCCGTGTAGATCTGGCGTGGGCGCGCGATCCGCTGGTCCGGATCCTCGAGCATCTCCTGCCACTGCGTCAGCCACCCGATCGTGCGCGGTATCGCGAACAGCACCGGGAACATCTCCACCGGAAATCCCATCGACTGGTAGATGATCCCGGAGTAGAAGTCGACGTTCGGGTAGAGGTTCCGGCTCACGAAGTACTCATCCTCGAGCGCGATCTTCTCGAGCTCGAGCGCGATGTCGAGCTGCGGGTTCCGTCCCGTGAGCTCGAACACTTCCTGCGCCATCCCCTTCAGGATCGTCGCGCGCGGGTCGTAGTTCTTGTACACGCGGTGACCGAAGCCCATCAGCCGGAACTCGCCGTCCTTCACGCGCTGCACGTACTCGGGCACGCGGTCGACGTGGCCGATCTCCCTCAGCATCCTGAGCACCTGCTCGTTCGCGCCGCCGTGCCGCGGCCCGTAGAGCGCGGCGGCGGCCCCCGCGAGCGCCACGTACGGATCGGCATGCGAGCTACCGATGCCGCGCATCACGCTCGTCCCGCAGTTCTGCTCGTGATCCGCGTGGAGGATGAACAGCACGTCGAGCGCCTTCTCGAGCGCCGGGTCCGGACGGTACCGGGTCTCGGTCATCTTGAACATCATGCTCAGGAAGTTCCCGGTGTAGCTCAGGTCGTTGTCCGGGTACGAGTACGGGAAGCCGACGTTGTAGCGGTACGCGAACGCCGCGATCGTCGGCAGCTTGGCGACGAGCCGCTTGATCTGGAGCGCGCGGACCGCCGGATCCTCGACGTTGCGCGACTCGGGGTAGAAGGTCGACAGCGCCGCGACGGTGCTCACGAGCATCCCCATCGGGTGCGCGTCGTATTTGAAGCCGTCCATGAACTGCTTGATCTTCTCGTGGATCATCGAGTGGTGCGTGATCTCGTTGGCCCACTCGGCGCTCTGCGCGACGTCGGGCAGCTCGCCGTTCAGGATCAGGTAGGCCACGTCGAGGAAGGTGTAGTCCTCCGCCAGATCCTCGATCGGGTAGCCCCGGTAGCGGAGGATCCCCTTCTCGCCGTCGATGTGCGTGATCGACGACTTGCACGACGCCGTGTTCGTGTAGCCCGGGTCGTAGGCCATGAGCCCGAAGTCATCCTCGGACGCCTTGATGGCCCGCAGCTCGCCGCAACGGATGGCCGCGCCGTAGTCCGGGTAGGTGCCGTATTGAATCGGGAGCTCGTACGTCTCGCCGGTACGGTTGTCGGTGATCGTGATCGTGTCCGGCATCTTTATCTCCAATGGGTCCGCGAAGCGGCCTTCAAGATTCGGGACCACAGGATATCCAATCTGCGGGCCGGGCGGGAGTCGCCCGGCCCCTCCTTGCCGCCCTCCGTCATCGCGTGGAACGTTCGGGAACCGCCGCGATGGTCTCCCCGTTCCTCGACACTGGAGTGCTCAATGACCTGCTCCCCTCGACAGCGCACGCTGCGCGGTCGCGCGATGCGCTTTGGCGCCGTCCGGGTCACGTTGATCGGGTTCGCGCTAGGCAGCCCGGGCCTGGTCGCGCAGGACGCCTGGTGGCCCTCGGAGTGGGGCGCGGAGGATCAGCGCGGGGCCGCGAATCGGCTCACTCCGGCGAAGGTTCTGGAAGCCGTGGCCCTGATCACCCAGGGCCGCGTGTACTCGCTCGGCCGCACCTACGAGCCCGGTATGCCCCTCTTCGGCGACCGGCACTACAGCCTCACTCTCCCCGGCGCCCCCACGGGCGGGCCGCTCGGCGAGAACGCGATCGTCTACAACGACGAGATGTTCTCGGGCGAGATCGGACAGGTCGGCACGCAGTTCGACGGTCTCGGCCATATCGGCATGCGGTACGACGGGGAGGACGTTTACTACAACGGCTTCACGGGGTCGGAGATCTATGGCGCGTACGGTTTGGGGAAGCTGGGGGTCGAGAACGTCGGCCCCATCGTGACGCGGGGCGTCCTGATCGACGTCGCCCGATATCGGGGGGTGGACCGGCTCGCGGCCGGCGAAGTGGTGACCCGGGCCGACCTCGAGGGCGCCCTGGGCGCTCAGGGTGTCACGATCCGCCCGGGGGACGCCGTGTTCATCCGTACCGGCCACGGCTCGCTATGGATGACCGACAACGATGCGTACAACGCCGGAGAGCCCGGGATCGGGCTCGAGGCGGCCGAGTGGCTGATCGAACGACAGATCGTCCTCAAGGGCGCGGATTCGTCGAGCGGAGAGGTGCTCCCGGGAGAGGACCCGAACCGGCCGTACGACCTCCACCTGTTGATGATCACGAAGCATGGGATCTACAACATCGAGAACCTCGACCTCGACGGGATCGCGGAGGACGAGGTCTGGGAGTTCGCGTTCATGTTCGCCCCCGTCCCTTTCAGGGGCGCGACGGGGTCGCCGGGCAACCCGATCGCGATCAGGTAACCCGATCATGGAGGGGCAGCCTCCGCCGCGGTGCTCAGCAGGTCGCCGGGTCGACCTCGATGCGGGCTGCTTGCGCAGAGACCAGCTCCCCGCTCCCTCCCATGTTCACCAGCGCGTTCGCCCCGAGATCCCGGGCTTCCTCGATCAGCTCCTCGAGCCAGTCGGGCGGGTCGCGCAATGGAACACCCGGCGCGTCCGGGGTTCGGCCCCCGCCGCGAGTCGCGGTGAGCGTCCGGTTGGCGGTCACCCGGCCGAGGTCTTCCCGCGCACAGTCCTCCAACCCGCGCCAGCCGGGGTCGCATCGCACGAAGTTCGTCAGCTCCTGACTCTGCGGAGAATCTGGCGCGCCGAAACAGGCGAGCAGCCGATCATCGGCGGCGGTGGCTCCGCTCAACGACACCTGAACATCGCGTCGCGTGATGGGGTCGGTGAGAGTCAGGGAGAGCGGCTGTCCCGCGATCGCGCCGATCATGCCGACCACGGAGAGCTCGGTGTCGAGTGGCACATGACACATCGTGAAGCTGCCGTCGAGCGCCGTCTGGACCTCGGTTCGTCCGGCCTCGCCATCGCGGGTCCAGGTGGCGACGACCGTCGCGCCCGGGAGGGCCATTTGGGCGTCGGCGTCCGAGAGCAACCCCCTGAGGGCGCCGGTCCCGTCCCCGGCCCCGGGACACACTTCGGAGAGATCCTGGGCAGCCCCCGGCAGGGCCACGGTGAACAGGGCCAGGAATGCCGCGGTCAGGCCTGGGTTCCGCTTCATGCTGCCTCGCAGGTCGGGGTCACGGTGCGCCGGTACCCTGAATTGTAGCGACGCCTCTTCCTTCCCAAGAAGAGGGGGCGAAGGCAACTTCCGCCGATGCCGAACCGTTACCAGGTCGAAGTGCTCGAGCTCAAGGAGATCCACGAGCTCCCGGGCGCATGGACGCCCACGGACTTCGTACGCGTGCTCGATCACCTGGAGTACGACGACGCGATCTCCATTCCTGCGGAAGAAGTGAAGGACATGGCTTCCCTGGCCCTGTCCGATCTCGAGCCGGAGGAGGCCGCCGAGACGCTGCTCGAGCTCCGCCTGGGCGAGCGCCTGAGCGCGGGACAGCGCCAGAACATGTCGGAGGAGATGAAGGACGAGCGGCTCTGGGAAGAGTACGCCGAGATGAGCCTGCACGAGGAGCTCTTCAACGTCGCGTGCATGCTCTACTGGACCTTCCCCGCCCTCTTCCCCGAGCCCGATGTCACCCGCATCCGGCTGAAGGTGGTGGCCGGGAACCCCGATTCCGAAGCGAACCTTCGATCGCCCACCCCTCCGTTCATCGCGCGGTTGCTCAACGACGGGATGGGCGACCGAAACACCATCTACCGTCTGTTCGACGAGCAGATCGCCTCGAAGCGGTTCCCGGAAGCCGAGCACGTGATCTGGATGTTCGCGTCCGACGGATTCGACGAGACGGACCGCTCCGTCACGTTGACGATCTACACGTCGTGGCAATGGGTGGACGAGCTGAAGGGTGTGGATTCCTTCGAATCCACGGCCCGCGGGGATCGGTGAGCCGGCCTGCGACCTGCTGGACCCGACCCATGCTCACGGGCTTGCTGATACTCGGGGTGCGCGTCGCCGCGGGCGAGGCTCAGAACGATGCGCGCCCCGGACGGTTCGACATCGCCGCGGGGGTCGGGTGGTTGTGGTTGGACAGCGGGACCGCCTCGGCCCCGGCCAATTCCACGCCGACCTTCGACGCCCGGCTCGCGATGCGGCCCGGCGGGTACTCGTGGCCGGCAACGATCGCCCTCGGGTATTCGTTCGCGCCGAGCGGTGGAGACCTCGGTGACGGTCCGCGGATACACCGAGTCGGAGTCGATCTCGGGCTCCGGGTGATCGACACGATGGGCGAGTCCGCCGCGTTCGGCGCGGTTCTCGAGCTCGGCCCCTCCCTCGTCGACTTTGCGCCCCCCGACGTGGACCCCGACGCGTGCCGGCCGGAAGACGGCTGTCTGTTCGAAGGGATCACATACGAGCCGGAGACGGTGGGTGCCGGTCAGCTCGGCGCTCTCGTCGAGGTGCTGTTCGCCCGCCGCTGGCTGTTTCACGTGGGCGGGGGCGCATTGTGGCTGCCCTGGGGCGAGAACGCTCAGCGCACCGGGCACGTGAAGCCGTGGCTCTTCGCTCGACTGGGACTGATGCTCTAGCCCCGTTGCCCCGCCCCCGACCCGCAGATCAGCTTTCGTATCGCAGTATCTGATCCGATTCCCCAGGGAGGCGGTCGGTGGCTCGTGACTTCGAGGATCTCAAGGCGGCGTTTTTCGATCGCTACGAGATCGTGCGCGAAGTCGGGCATGGGGGGATGGCGACCGTGTACCTCGCCTGGGACGCCAGGCACGGGCGTCAGGTGGCCATCAAGGTCCTGGATCCGGATGTCGCGCTCGAAGAGGGGGGCGACCGGTTCGTCCGCGAGATCGGGATCGCCGCCCGGTTGAGCCATCCACACATCCTGCCGTTGCACGACTCCGGCCGCGCCGACGGACTCCTCTACTACGTGATGCCGTTCGTCGAGGGTGAGTCCCTTCAGGACCGGTTGTCGCGGGAGACGCAGCTCCCGATCGACGAGGCCGTGCAGATCGCACGCGAGGTGGCCGCGGGGCTCGACCACGCCCACCGCGAGGGGGTCGTACACCGGGACATCAAGCCGGGGAACATCCTGCTGACCCCGGCCGGGGCCGTCGTGTCGGACTTCGGGATCGCTCGCGCGCTCGAGGGAGCCGGGGCCGAGCGGCTGACGAGAACCGGCGTCGCGATCGGGACACCCGCGTACATGAGTCCCGAACAGAGCGGCGGCCCCGGCGCCATCGACGGTCGCGTCGACCAGTACGCTCTCGCGTGCGTCCTCTACGAGATGCTCGTGGGGGAACCGCCCTTCACCGGCCCCAACCCGCAGGTGATCACCGCGCGACACGCGTCCGCCCCGGTCCCTCCGCTGAACGCCGCCAGAGGGACTGTACCGGAGGGAGTGATCGAGGCGATCGCCACCGCCCTGGCCAAGGTGCCCGCCGACCGGTTCGCCGACATGGCGGCATTTGCCCGGGCGCTGGAACGCGGCTCCGATACCCCGCCTGCGGGGACCGTCGTCGAGACCGGGGGCAGTCGCGCGCCGCCAAGGAAGCGATTCGCGTGGCTCACCGCCTCCGTGGCGCTCGCGGGTCTGGCAGCGCTGCTGATCGCCGTTCTCCCCTCCGGTCGGGCCGGGGGCGCTCGGGTCCTTTCCGTCGGGGTCCTTCCGTTCGCCAATACGAACCTCGGCCCGGAGGGCGAGTATCTCAGCGACGGAATCGCCGAAGACCTGATCCAGGCGCTCCGTCGGCTTCCGAACCTGGATGTCGCCGCGCAGACGTCCACCTGGCAGTTCAAGGGGGCGAACCTCTCCGCGCCGCAGGTCGCGGACTCCATCGGTGTCGCTGCCGTGCTGGCCGGACGTGTGCGGCGAACGACCGATGGCTTCCGGATCACCTGCGAGCTGGTTCGCGGCTCGAACGGCGAAGTGATCTGGTCCAGCCAGTACGATGCGGAGGCCGGCGGTCTGTTCGACACGCACGACGCGATCGTCGAGGCGATGGCGGGCGCTCTACAGGTTCGCGTGTCGGCGGACGACCTGCTGTCGACCCGGATTCGATCGTCGAACCCGACCGCGTACGACCGGTTCATGCGTGGACGCCACCACCTCGCGCTACGGGGCCGCCCCGACCTCGACCTGGCCATCGAGCACCTCCAGGACGCGGTCAGGCTCGACAACACGCTGGCCCCCGCCTGGTCGGCGCTCGGCGAAGCCTGGGTGATCGCGTCGGCCTTCGGCACCGAGCGCACCGAGCTCCCCACGAGCGAGATCGTGAAGAACGCCGCGGAGGCGTTGAAGAGGGCGCTCGCCGAGGACCCGCGGCTCGCTCACGCGTACGCGGTGCGCGGGCTCCTGTCCCATGTCACCGGCCGGCTCGACGAGGCCGAGGCCGACCTGCGGCAGGCCCTCGCGCTGGATCCGGCGAACGGCGATGCGTCGCGGTGGCTGGCACAGCTCAACGCCACTCGCGGGCGCGGCGACAGCGCGACGGCCGTGCTCCGGCGAGCCGAGCGTCAGGAACCGTTCGCCCGCGCGACGGCCTTCGTGGGTCAACAGGTATACTTCTGGCTCGGCGACTACGACCGGGTCATCGAGCGGGCCAACCGGGTCGCCGAGCTGGGGATGCCGGGGTCCGCCTCGACACGAATCGTGATGGCGTCGATCGGCCTCGGCCGGGTGGACGAGGCGGAATCGATCGCTCGGTCGCTCATCTCGAACGAAGGGCCCGACGCCCACGGCAGACTGGCGGCCCAGTTCGCCGCCATCCGCGCGTTTCGGTCGACGGGGACCACACCGTCGACTGCGCCCGAGAACGCCGCGTTCGGGCCGAGCTGGCCGCTGATGGAGGAGTTCTTCCGGCTGAGCGTCGGCGATGTGCCCGCCGCGTTCGCGGTGGCGAACAGGGCCATCGACGCCGATCGAGTGAGCCTCGCCGTGCTCCTCGATGCGCACTGGGGTCTCGTCGCCGACGATCCGCGTTACGCGGAGCTCGTGGGACGGGTTCGAGAGAACTACGGCCGATACCTCGACGAATGAGCGGCCGGAAGTCGGGTGCGGCCCGCCTCAGAACCCGAAGGCCAGCGGGGCCAGAAACACGGTCACTACTCCGACCACCACCGTCAGGGGGATGCCCGCCCGCATGAAGTCGGCGAAGCGGTAGTTGCCTGGCTCGTAGACCATCAGGTTCGTCTGGTACGCGCTCGGCGTGATCGCCGCCCCGATCGTCCCCGTCATCAGCGCGATCGCGAACGGCATGAAGCTGATGCCGAGCTGGCCCGCGATCGACAGCGCGATCGGGTACATGAACACGGCCGAGGCGGCGTTGGTGATCAGGTTCGCCATCACCGCGCGCCCGACGAACACGACGGCCAGCGCGACATGCCCGTTGCTGCCGCCCGCAGCGACGAGAAGGCTGGCGATCCGTTCGGCCAGACCCGTCTCGGTGACGGCCGCGGCCAGACCGATCGCGGCCGCGAGCACGAACACGGTCCCGAAGTCGACGCTGCGACCCGCCGTCCGCAGCGTCAGGCACCCGGTCAGAAGCATGGCCCCGGTCGCCAGCATCGCGGCGTTCAGCATCGACAGCCAGCCGAGGGCCGCGGTCGCGACCATCGCCCCCGTGATGACACCCGCCGTGAGCGCCTTGTCGATGCGTTGGATCCGGTGACCGCGGATCACCTTCGTGAGCGACAGGTCCTTCTCGAGCCGGTTCACGAAGAAGAACTCATCGTCGACCTCGAGGATCGCGTTGTCCCCCACTTCGATCGTGGCCCCCCACAGCGTACCGGCGACGGGCCGGCCCCCCCGGGACAGTCCGACGATCCTCACCTGATAGGGGCTGTCTTCCACCGGCGGATCGCCGAGCGAGCGTCCGACGACCCACGAGCCGGGCGCCACGACGACCTCGACCAGCCGTCGCGTGTGGCGCTCCGACGTCATCGCGTGACCCTGAAGCCGCGGTCGGAGCCCCGGCGTGGCCCACAGTGTCGCCACCATGTCCGCCGTGGCGGAGAACTCCACGATCGAGCCCTCCTCGAGCACCGACTCCGCGTCGAAGTCCGCCGCCGTACCGTCGGGGAGGAAGAACGACACGAGCTCGAACGCGGAGGACCCGATGAATCCGGCGTCGGTCAGCGACCGCCCCGCCAGCGGCGATCCGGGCGGGATCGCGAACTCGGCGAGGTACTTCCGACTCTCGGCGACCGCCCCGCCCGCGTCGCGATCGGGAAAGAGCCATTTGCTGCCGAGGATCATCAGACCCACGCCGAGCACCGCCGCCGGCACGGCCACCAGGGACGGGTCGAAGACGCCCAGCGGCCGCATGTCGGGTGTGCCGGGGGCGCCCTGCGCGATGGTGTCGAGCACCATCCCCCCGATGATGATGTTGACCGACGTTCCGATCAGCGTGCACGTACCGCCGAGCATCGAGGCGAAGCTGATCGGCATGTACAGCTTCGATCCCTTGAGCGGGCCGGTGCGGGCGAGGTCGCGGACGATGGGGATCAGCATCGCCACGAGCGGCGTGTTGTTGAGAAAGGC
>JAWWCR010000080.1:0-20166 GCA_033720355.1 Gemmatimonadota bacterium | reverse complement strand
GGCCTCCTCCGGCGACATGAAGCGGTCGCGGTCGACATCGTCGGCGATCGTCTCGATCGGCTGCCCCGTGTGCTTCGAGAGCAGCGAGTTGAGTCGCTCGCGCGCGTGCAGGATCTCCTTCGCCTGGATCTCGATGTCCGCGGCGGTCCCGTACGACCCGCCCGAAGGCTGGTGGATCATGATCCGCGAGTTCGGCAGCGCACGTCGCTTGCCCTCCGTACCGGCCGCGAGGAGAAACGCTCCCATCGAGGCCGCCATGCCCATGCAAATCGTCGCGACCGGCGCGTTGAGGAACTGGATCGTGTCGTAGATCGCGAGCCCCGCCTGTACGCTCCCGCCCGGCGAATTGATATAGATGTTGATGTCGCGCTCGGGGTTGTCAGCCTCGAGAAAAAGCAGCTGCGCGATGACGACGTTCGCGACCTCGTCGTTGATCCCGGATCCGAGAAACACGATCCGGTCCATCAGCAGTCTCGAGAAGATGTCGTACGTCCGCTCACCGCGGCTCGATCGCTCGATCACGTACGGCGCGTAAATCGGCATGTACCCTCGCTGGTTGTCCGGCTCTTCGTCCGTGGTCCGCCCTCGGGCGGGCCGATCGCTCGACCCGCCACTTCTTCCCCGCGCGCGCGGCGTTTGTTCCGCGCGACGGCCGGCTCCTACCCTATCGTCGACTGCTCCAGCAGCATGTCCATCACCTTCCCGACCGCCATGTCTCGACGAAGCGTGTCGAGCCGCTTCTCTTTCGCGAGGCGCTGCCGGACCTCGCTGACGCTCAGGTCGTTCCTTTCCGCGATCTCCTTCAGCCGCGCCTGGAAGTCCTCGTTCGTCGGCTCGGCGTCGTGCTCCTGGATGAGACGTTCGAGGACCAGGTCGCGTTTGATCTGCCGCTCGACCGCGGGCCGCACCTGCTCGCGTGCCTGGCGGAGCTGCTCGGGATCCGCGTCCTCGGGCGCATCGAGCACCCGGTCAAGATAACTCGACACGAGTCCGGGGGGCACCTCGAACGCGTTCGCGTCGAGCACCGCGTCGAGCAGCCGGTCGCGGACGGCGGAGTCGGCCTCGCTCTCACGATGTCGGACGAGATCCTCGCGGACGGCGGCACGAAGCTCGTCCAGCCCCTCGAAGTCGCCCACGTCACGCGCGAACGCGTCGTCGATATCCGATACGCGTCTGGCGCGCACGTCGACCAGCTCTACCTCGAGCGATCGGGTGACGCCGGCGAGATCCTCGTTCCCGAAGTCGTCGGGATAGGTCACCTCGAACACATCGGTCGACCCCGGGTCGAGCGTGAGGATCGCCTTCTCGACATCCGGGATCGCGTAGCCCGCGCCCAGTTCGAAACGATAGGGCTTCTGCTCGGTCTCCTCGCCGGGTTCGGCGTCCGTCGGCCGGATCCGCACCGAGACCACGTCGCCCTCTTTCGCCCTGCGGTCGACCGGCTCGAGGGTCGCACGCTCCTTCGCCATGTCCTCGAGGATCTCGTCGATGTCCGCGTCGGTCACCTGCACGGCCGGTCGCTCGATCCTGAACCCGCCGAGCCGCTCCAGATTGATCTCGGGCATCACCTCGACGTCAACGCTGAAGGACAGGCGCTCCCCCGGCTCGTAGTTGACGTCGTCGACCAGCGGGTCGCCGACGGTGCGCAGCTCGTGGCTCCGGACGGCCTCGCGGAACCCCTCGTTGACGAGCGCCGTGACCGTCCGCTCGTCGATAGTGGGACCGTACCGCTCCTCGATGACACGCGGCGGCACCTTTCCCTTGCGGAAGCCCTTGAGACGGACCGTCTTGCGAAGCTTCGCCCCTTCCTTGCGCCGCGTCGCGGCGACGTGTTCGGGCTCGACGGTCACGTTAAGGCGGCGCACGCATGGCGCCGCCGTCTCGATCTCGAACGCGAACCGTGACGCCCGCTCGTTCTCAGTGCCGGTCTCGGTCACCTCTGCCAGTACCTTCTCTCTGTCGTTGGACGGGTGGCGGCGGCCCGCGATCGCGCGCCGCATGCGAAAGGGGGGACTCGAACCCCCACGGCCAAGGGCCACCAGCTCCTAAGGCTGGCGCGTCTGCCAATTCCGCCACTTTCGCGCGGGGTCGAATCTCGGCCGGGCGGTAGGACGCGGCAAGCAGCCGACCGCCGCGCGCCCCCCAAAACGAAGCCCCCGGGCACCGCCGCGGCGCCCGGGGGCCAGAGCCGATCTGGTCGACCGTCCTCAGCGCTGAGGCAGCACCAGGCTCTGGATCACCGGCGAATACCCGCCCCCGCCGGTGAAGTCGATCTCGAGGATGAAGCTCACGGCCTCGCCGGGATCGAGACCCGATGCGATGCGCTCGTAGTCCGCTACCGTGGCGATCGCCTGACCGTTGAAGTCCTTGATCACCGTGCCTTCGGGGACGGAGCCGTTGAACAGCTTCCCGAAGGGCCCGCGGGCCTCGCCACCCACGATCACGACCCCGTTCGCGACGCCGTCGGGGATCATGTACTCCCGACGTGTCCCGCCGGTCAGCTCCGTGACCTCGATCTCGAGCGGGTTCTCCGCATTGAACCGCTCGGCGGGGCGCTCGATCCGCACGACGGTCGGAGTCTCGCCGCGATCGGCCGCGATGAGAGTGATCGCGGCGACCTCGCGCTCGCGGGTCGAGCGGCGCACGATATCGAGATCGACCGTCTCGCCGGGTCCGAACGCGCGGATCCGCCGCTGGAGCTCGGACACCCCGCTCACCGGGCGGCCCTCGACACCGACGATCACGTCGCCGATCTCGAGCCCCGCGAGGAACGCCGGGCTGTCACCCGGGTCACCGTCGCCATCGATGTCGGAGAAGGTGCCGACCTTCGCCCCGGCGACGCGGTCGAGACCGTAGAACCGGGCGTCGGCGGAGGTCACATCGTTGATGCCGACGCCGATCAGCGCGCGCCGCACCTCGCCGTAGTCGATGAGGTCGTCGAGCACTTCACGCGCGAGCTCGATCGGCACGGCGAACCCGTACCCGGCGTAGACGCCCGTCGTGCTGGCGATCGCCGTGTTGATCCCGATCACCTCGCCGGCGGCGTTGACCAGCGGCCCGCCGGAGTTGCCGCGGTTGATGACCGCGTCGGTCTGGATGAAGTCCTCGATCGCGAGCGGCACCTGTCCGCCCTGGTTGAGGATCTGGATGTTGCGGCCCTTCGCCGAGACGATCCCCGCCGTCACCGTCGTCTCGAGCGGCCCGCCGGCCCCCCCGCCGACCCCCGGGCTGCCGATCGCGAGCACCCACTCGCCGACCCGGGTCGCCTCGCTCTCGCCGAGCGGGGTCACCGGGAGATCCTCCGCATCGATCTTGAGCAGCGCCACGTCGGTCTGCGGGTCGCGTCCGACGACCTCGACGTTCTCGAAGAGGCGCTGGTCGGCCAGCTCGACGTTCACGTAGGTCGCCCCCTGGACGACGTGGTTGTTGGTGAGGACGTATCCGTCGGCCGAGATCACGAAGCCGGACCCGCTCCAGACCCCCAGCGGATCGTCCTCCGGATCCGACCGGTCGCGCCGCCGTCGGTCCACGGGGCCATCCGCGCCCTCGTCGTCCTCGTCCCGATCGAACTCCTCGGGGAAGTCGAAGTCGTCGGGCACTTCGATGGGGATCCGAACGCCGGGCACGCGACGCTCGCCGTACGACCACACCGTCACGACGGCCGGCCGCACCCGCTCGAGCATGTCGGAGAACCCGCCGTTCATGGTCACGTCGGCCCCGTCCGGTGCGCCCAGAACGAGGGTGGGAGCGGGTCGGTCGTCCGCCGCGATCGACAGCGGCGTCAGATCGAGCGCGGAGGCCAGACCCAAACCGAACGCGAACGCCACCGCGGTCGCGACGAGGAGGTTCAGGCGGGCTCTGACGGAATCGCTCATCGTGTGCATGCTCCTCTATCTACCGATCGGGCCGGCCCGACTCCTTGTCGAGCGGGGTCGGCTCCTCGAATCGACTTCGGCACCCTGCTTCAGGGACAATCTAACCGCCCGAAGCGTCAGGTCGAATCGACCGGGCTTCGCGCCGCGCGGCGTCGCCCGAAAGACCCGAGGTTTGACGAATCCACGCGCCGCGTGGTTGCCCCGGCGCCACACATCTCCGGGCGTCTGCACCCCTTCTATGCAAGGAAAACGCCCGCCCCGCGGTCGGCGGGACGGGCGTTTCGATCTCCGCTCGCCCGGCAGGGGCGTCACGGGTCGGGTCAGGCCTCCTCCTCCACGATCTCGTAATCGGCCTCGACCACTTCCTCCTCGTCTTCCGCCTCCGCCTTCGCCTCGCCCTCGGCTCCGGACTCGCCGGTCTGCATGTCGACGTCGGGCTCGGCCGTCGCGCCGCCCATCCCGGCCGCCGCGTACATCTTCTGCGCCGCCGCTCCGACCGCGTCCTGGATCGCCTGGGTGGCGTCGTTGACCTCGGTCGTGTCGTCCTGCTTGAGCGCCTGGCGTCCTCTCTCGAGCGCCGCCTCGATCGCCGCCTTCCCCTCATCGTCGAGGTTCTCGGCCCAGTCCTCGAGGTTCTTCTCGGTCTGGTAGACCAGCGAGTCGAGCCGATTGCGGCTCTCGACGGTCTCCCGTCGCTCCTGGTCTTCCGCGGCGTGCACTTCGGCGTCCCTGACCATCTTGTCGATCTCGGCGTCGGAGAGCCCCGAAGACGCCTCGATCCGGATCTTCTGCTCCTTGCCGGTGGCCTTGTCCTTCGCGCTCACGTGCAGGATCCCGTTCGCGTCGATGTCGAACGTGACCTCGACCTGCGGCACGCCGCGCGGCGCCGGCGGGATACCGGTAAGCTGGAAGCGGCCGATGGTCTTGTTGTCCTGCGCCATCTTCCGTTCGCCCTGGAGGACGTGGATGTCCACGGTCCCCTGGTTGTCCTCCGCCGTCGAGAAGATCTCGCTCTTCTTCGTCGGGATCGTCGTGTTCCGCTCGATCAGCGAGGTCATCACCCCGCCGAGCGTCTCGATGCCGAGCGACAGCGGCGTGACGTCCAGCAGGAGCACATCCTTCACATCGCCGCCGAGGACTCCGCCCTGGATCGAGGCGCCGATCCCCACGACCTCGTCCGGGTTGACGCCCTTGTGAGGCTCCTTCTCGAAGAACTCGCGAACGACCTCCTGGATCTTCGGAATCCGGGTCGACCCGCCGACGAGGATCACCTCGTCGATATCGCCGACGGAGAGCCCGGCGTCCTTTAGCGCCATCTCCATCGGCGGGATCGTACGCTGGATCAGGTCATCGACCAGCTGCTCGAACTTCGCACGCGTGAGCGTGAGGTTCAGGTGCTTCGGACCCGACTGGTCGGCCGTGATGAACGGCAGGTTGATGTCGGTCTGCATCGTCGAGCTGAGCTCGATCTTGGCCTTCTCGGCCGCCTCCTTGAGACGCTGGAGCGCCATCGGATCGCTCGACAGATCGATTCCCTGGTCCTTCTTGAACTCCTCCACGAGCCAGTTGATCACGCGCTGGTCGAAGTCGTCGCCGCCGAGGTGCGTGTCGCCGTTCGTGGCCTTCACCTCGAACACGCCGTCGCCCAGCTCGAGGATCGAGATGTCGTACGTCCCGCCCCCGAGATCGAACACGGCGATCTTCTCGTCCGTCTTCTTGTCGAGCCCGTAGGCGAGCGCGGCCGCGGTGGGTTCGTTGATGATCCGGAGCACTTCGAGACCGGCGATCTTGCCGGCGTCCTTCGTGGCCTGCCGCTGCGCGTCGTTGAAGTAGGCGGGCACGGTGATGACGGCCTGCGTGACCTCCTGCCCGAGGTAGTCCTCCGCGGTCTGCTTCATCTTCTGGAGGACCATCGCGGAGATCTCGGGCGGGGTGAACGTCTTTCCCGCGTTCGGGATCTTCACCTGGACCCGGTCCTGCGCGTCGCCTTCGATCCCGTACGGGACGAGCTTCATCTCCTCCTCGACCTCCGACCGCTTGCGGCCCATGAACCGCTTGATCGAGGCGACGGTGTTGATCGGGTTCGTCACGGCCTGCCGCTTCGCGACCTGACCGACGAGCCGCTCGCCCTCCTTCGTGAACGCGACGACCGACGGGGTCGTGCGGGCCCCCTCGGAGCTCGGGATCACGACGGGGTCTCCGCCCTCCATCACGGCGACGACCGAGTTCGTGGTCCCGAGGTCGATTCCTATGATCTTGCCCATGTGCTTTCCTTGTGTGGGTCAACGTTCGTCGAGGCCGTCGGATGGGGGCCGCGAACGCCGCTCGGGGGTGCAATCGACATGCCGCCCAAAACCGCGAAAACACGGTGTTTTGGCGACAAAATGGCACTCGGGACGGCCGCCGCGCCGGCGCGTCGTGTCAGATCGGCAGAGGGGTCCGGAACCCGCTAACCGACGATCTCGCGCGTGACGGGAGTCGCGTTCTCGAGAAAGACGGTGCTCTCGGCGCTGGGGAGCGGACGCGAGAAGTAGAAGCCCTGGATCTCGGTCGCGCCGAGACCGATGAGGGTCTCGAGCTGCTCGGCGGTCTCGACGCCCTCGATGACGGTGTGCAGACGAAGCGCGCGACACATGGCCAGGACCGAGCCGGCGAGGGCCGCGGCATCCTCGTCGTCCGCGATATCGCGGATGAACCCGCGGTCGAGCTTGACGGTGTCGATCGGGAGGCCCTGGAGGTACGAGAGGGACGAGTATCCGGTCCCGAAGTCGTCGAGCGCGATGCGGTACCCCGCGGCGCGCAGCGCCGTGAGCGTCTCGATGGCGGCGTCGCCCTCCTCGATGAGGGCGGATTCGGTCACCTCCAGCTCGAAGCGCGACGGGTCGAGCTCGCCGGTCGCGGCGAGCACTTCAGCGACGAGGGCGGGGCGCAGCTGATGTCGCGACAGGTTGACCGAGACCGACACCCACCCGAGTCCCGCCTCGTGCCAGCTCCGGAGCTGGCGCGCCGCCTCGGCGATGCACCATGACCCGAGGGCGTGGATGCTGCCCGTGGACTCGGCGATCGGGATGAACTCGCCGGGCGAGACCGGGCCGAGCTCGTCGTCGGTCCAGCGGGCGAGCGCCTCGACCCCCACCACGGCCCCGGTCGCGCCGATGACCCGCGGCTGGTAGTGGAGCTCGAGGGCACGCTCCCCGATGGCTCGCCGGAGGCGGCTCGCGATGAGGAGGCGTCGCGTCGCGTCCTGGTGCATCGAACCGTGGTAGAACCTGACGCCGCCGGGGTCGTCCTTCTCGACGCGTCCGAGCGCCGTCTCCGCGTTGCGGATGAGCGTGTCGGGCGAGTCCGCGTCGTCGGGCCATCGGGCGAGCCCCATCGAGGGGATCAGCGTCACCTCATCGTCCCCCAGCGGGAACGGCCGCCGGAGGACCGCGAGCAGACGCTCGGCGAGGGCCGCGCTCCGTTGCGCGGGTACGTCGTCGAATACCACGAGGAACCGATCGTCACCGAGCCTGGCGATCAGATCCTCTCTCGAACCGGCGCCTCTGGGGTGGCCACGCACGTTGCTCGAGAGACGTCGCGCCGCGTCGCACAGCATTCGATCGCCGCTCGCGTGTCCGAACGTCTCGATGACGCCGCGCACGTCGCCGATAGCGACCACCGCCGCGGTGAGGGCCGTATCCTCCCGCTCCGCGATTCGGGCCCGAACGGTCTCGAGCGCCCACTCGCGGTTTCCGAGTCCCGTCAGGGGATCGTGCAGGGACAGATAGCGGATCTTCTCCTCCGCATCGCGTGCTTCGGTGACGTCCTGGATGGAGCCCTCGATTCGCCACGGAGACCCTTCGGCGTGCCCGCCGATCTGCATGACCCGGTCTCGCCCGTCCGTCGCCGGGACGCGGACATCGATCTCGAAGGATCTCCCCCGTCCGACCGCGCTCGCGAGGACGTCGCGCACGGCGTCCCGATCGGAATCGTGGATGCGGTTCAGGACCCCCTCGACCGCGATCGCGCCAACCTCGGGGAGGCGGAGCAATCGTCGAAACTCGCTCGTCCCCTCGAACGCGCCGCGCTCGACGTCGAAGCTCCAGCTGCCGAATCGTGCGAGCCGCTGCGTCCTCCGGATGCTCTCCTGACTGTCGGTGAGCCGCGTGGCCAGCGTGTTGAACGCGGCCCCGAGCTCGCCGAGCTCATCGCTTCGGACCACCTCGATCCGGTGGTCGAGATCCCCCTCGCTCAACCGCTCGGTCGCCTCTCGCATCCTCACGATGGGGCGCGTGAAGGCCCGGGCCAGCACGAGCGCGGCAGCCACGGCGAGCGCGAGGGCGAGGATCCCCGAGATGATGAGGTTCTTCCGCGAGCGATCGATGATCGCCTGTTCCGCTTCGTACGTGGTCGTCACGTGGAGCTGCAGCCGGGGCCAGAGACGGACGGGAGCCTCGAGCTCTCCCGGGAGGGCAGGGCCGGTGCGAAGGTCGGCGCCGGCGAGGTCCGACCATTCAGCGAGCAGCCCGGCGCCGATCGCTTCGACGGCGACAAGACCGCCATCCAGCAGCCCATCCGTCCTCAGGGGAATGAGCGCCACGGCGTATAGCTCGGCCCCCGACTCGAACACGGTGCCCTCGCCTGCACCTGTCGGGTAGGAGCATTCCGTCCAGGCCGCGACGCCGCGACGTCGACCGGCGGCGGAGCCGACCCGAACGCATGCGGGCATCGCGGTCCGGTCAGCGACGATCCTCTCGCTGACGGCCGTCACCAGCCGCGGATCGCCGGCGGTTATCATCAGTTGGCCGTCGGGGTCGGCGAACGCGATCAGGGTCGCTCCCTGGTCCGCGAGAAGCCGGCTGGCAAAGAAGCTCAGCGTCGCCGCGTGATTCGAATCGAGGTTTGCCCGGAGCTCCGGGGTACGGCTGATCGCCGCATACCGGGTGGCCACGCCACGTACATGGTCGGCGATCAGCCTGTCGGCGACGGAGGCGCTGTTCTCGAGACGCGCGACAGCCGCTTCTCGGAGGTCATGGTCGAGCGCCCGGTCCTGGAGCACGAGCGCCAGCGCGGTCGCGATCGCCGCCAGGCCCCCCAGGAGCGCCGCGAGCCGGCCGACGACCCCGATCGTTCGGCCGCCCTTCACGGCCTGTCCTCGACGGTGAGAGTTCGACCGACGAGCGCAGGATCGATCCATACGGGCTCGAAGGCGTTGAAGAACCCGCTGGAATAGACGTCCCGGACGGCGCCCTCTACGAACCGCGACCAGATCGCGAGCGTGTAGCGTCCGGGAGCTACGGCGTCGAACTCGTAGCTCTCGCCGTCGTCGACGACCGTGACGTGTCTGCCCGGACCCGCGAAGACGACGAACACCTCCTCCGCGTGGAGGGCGCAGTAGAATCGGACCGGTCCGCGGGCGGGGAGGTCGAACGGCGCGGTCCGGGTGCCCGGCGGGAGGCGCATCCGGGTCGCTCCGAGCTCCGCCGTGAAGAGCCCGTGCGCCAGCGGGCCTTCATTGGCGAGCACCAGTTGCTGCCCGCTGGCGATCGCCACGACCCCCGGATCGAAGCGCTCCGTCCGCGAGGTGGCGACGACCGGTCGCGACGGGACCGCGTCATCGTCTGCGAGCACCCGGCGCGGGATGAGGTAGACCACGAGGGGGCCGAGATCGAGCGCGCCGTCCCGTCCCCCGAGGAATCGGACATCTCCCCGGATCGTGGTGGCCGAGGCGACCCGGGGAGGCGTCGCGGACCCCTCCGCGACGATGGACGATACCGTGAGCGGGAGGTGTGGCCGGGGCGGCGCGAATTCGGGCCGTGCCGAAGAGCACGCGGCCAGCGCGCACGCGGCCGCGGCGGACGTGGCGCGACGCCCCGCCCGCGCGTTTCGCACGAAACCGGCGCGTTTTGTTCCCCCTCCGAAGCCGAACCCGCGCATTCGACGAGCCCCTTTCCCGCTTCATGGCGCATGAAACCCCGCACGACCGTCGGAAGGGTGCAAGTGACGTGCCCTCAACGGGGTACGGAATTCGGCGCGGGGAGCGCGGCCGGCCACTAGCTTTCGCGGATGTTCCCGCTGCGCGATGACAACCCGACCGAGTTGACGCCGTTCATCACGATCGCCCTGATCGCGCTGAACGTCATCGGCTGGTTCGTGATCCAGGGGATGGGGGTCGGGAACGCCTTCGTGGGATCGATCTGCCAGTACGGGGCCATCCCGGGGGAGATCACGGGCGCCATCGCGCCCGGGACGCCCGTGGATGTCGGCCCCGGGCTCTCCTGCCGGGTGGGCGGGCTGCGGTGGGAGACCGCGCTCACATCGATGTTCCTGCACACCGGGTGGATGCACCTGATCGGGAACATGTGGTTCCTGTGGGTCTTCGGGAACAACATCGAGGACTCGATGGGGCACCTCAGGTTCATCGTGTTCTACGGGCTGTGCGGCGTGGTGGCGGTCGCGGTCCATGTCCTGACGGATCCCGGCAGCACCGTGCCGGTGGTCGGCGCGTCGGGCGCCATCAGCGGCATCATGGGGGCGTATCTTCTTCTCTACCCCCGTGTCCGGATCCACACCCTCTTCATCATCATCATCGTCATCCGGGTGATACCGGTGGCCGCCTGGGTGATGCTCGGATACTGGTTCCTCCTCCAACTCGCATCGGGCGCCGCGACGCTCGGGGCGACCGGTGGCGGAGTCGCGTTCTGGGCCCACGTGGGCGGCTTCGTTGCGGGACTGGCGCTGATCAAGCCCTTTGAGCGGCGACCGCTGGTCGAGGCGAAGCTCGCCGGCCGCAGGCTTTCACGGGAAGAGGTGCGCGAACTTGGCTGGTTCTGACCGAGGTCTCACGCGTCGGCTCGCCCGGGGTACGGCGGCCTTCGTCGCGCTTTGTGCACTCGTCGCGGTCCCACTCGCGGGCCAGGGGCTCGAAGGCGTCGGCGGAGTCATCGACGAGCCGTTTCTGTCGCGGCTTCTGCGCGGTCTCCTCGGATTCGGTTTCCTGCTGTCCGCGGCCTGGTTGTGCTCGGCGCGGCGGAAGGCGGTCGACTGGGGTCTCGTGGCGAAGGGTGTCGGACTCCAGGTTCTCTTCGCGCTGCTCGTCCTCAAGACCGGCGTCGGGCGGGGGTTCTTCGGAGCCGTCAACGACATCTTCGTCGCTCTCATCGGCTACACGAACGCGGGGGCCGCCTTCCTCTTCGGTTCGCTGACCGGCGCCACGACTCCGGTGGTGGGGCCCGATGGCGCTCCGATCGACGGGTCGTTCGTGAGCCTCGGAGCCAACTTCGCGTTCAGCGTCCTGCCGACGATCATCTTCTTCTCGTCGCTGATGGCCCTCGCCTACCACCTCGGGCTGATGCAGCGAGTGGTCACGGGCGTCGCGTGGCTCATGCAGCGGACGCTCAAGACGAGCGGCGCCGAGACCACTTCCGCGGCAGGGAACATCTTCGTCGGGCAGACCGAAGCGCCGCTTCTCATCCGGCCCTTCGTGCAGGATATGACCCCTTCGGAGCTCAACACCGTCATGACCGGGGGCTTCGCGACCGTCGCCGGCGGCGCCATGGCCGCGTACGTCGCGATGCTCGTGGGCGTCTTCCCGGACATCGCGGGACACCTCCTGGCCGCAAGCATCATGGCCGCCCCGGCCGGGATCGTCATGAGCAAGATCCTCATGCCCGAGACCGACGAGCCGGTGACCCGCGACTCGCTCGACATCGAGTTGCCCGAGGCGCACGTGAACGTGATCGACGCGGCGGCCGGCGGCGCGGCGGACGGGCTCAAGCTCGCGCTCAACGTCGGAGCGATGCTCCTCGCCTTTCTCGCGCTGATCGCGATGGCCAACGGGCTGCTCGGCTGGGCCACGGGTCTTTTCGGCGTCGAGGGCCTTACGCTGGAGCGGATCTTCGGGTGGGTCTTCGCCCCCGTCGCGTGGCTGATCGGCGTGCCGTGGGCCGATGCGGTCGAGGTCGGCAGCCTGTTCGGCGTGAAGATGGTCGCGAACGAGTTCGTCGCGTTCACCAACCTCTCGGCCGGGTTGACGGGAGATCTCGGCCTCTCGAACAAGTCGCTCGTCATGTGTACCTACGCGCTCACCGGGTTCGCGAACTTCAGCTCGATCGCCATCCAGATCGGCGGGATCGGCGGGATCGCGCCCGACCGACGCCAGGATCTCTCGAAGCTCGGCATGCGCGCGATGCTCGGTGGGACCGCCGCCACCTGGATGACGGCGACGCTCGCCGGCGTGCTGGCGTAGATCGGTGGCCGACCACGACCGACCCGCGGATGCGGCCGAGACCGAGGCCGATGTCGCCCGCGCGGCGGAGGCGCTCGGGGAGCGGATCCGGCACCGTTTCGGCGGTGCGAGCCCCTCCGCCGGGGTCACGATGGGATCCGGTCTGGGCGGGCTGGCGGATGCGTTCACCGACCCGCTGGTGGTCGAGTATGCGGATCTCCCCGGGTGGCCGGCGCCGACCGTGGAGGGGCACACGGGCCGCGCGGTTCTGGGCACGCTCGACGGGACCCCGGCGATCGGCCTCAGCGGGCGCGTCCACCTGTACGAGGGGGGGGATCCGCGTCGCACGGCTTTCTACGTGCGCGTTCTGGCCGCCGCCGGGGTGCCGATCCTCTTCCTGAGCAACGCGGCGGGTGCCATCCGGGACGGGTTCGCGCCCGGCGAGCTCATGCTGATCAGCGACCACATCAACCTGACCGGGCGGAGCCCGCTGACCGGACCGGTGTTCGGCGCCGAGCCGCGCTTTCCCGACATGTCGGAGGCGTACGACGCGGAGCTGCGCGGCACCGTGAGCCGGATCGCGTCCGGCCTCGGGGTGCGGCTCCACGAGGGCGTGTACGTCGCGGTTCACGGCCCGTCGTACGAGACGCCCGCCGAGATCCGGATGCTGCGGACGATCGGGGCCGACGCGGTGGGGATGTCCACCGTGCCCGAGGTGATCGTCGCGCGGGCCGCGGGTCTCCGGTGCGTCGCGGTGTCGTGTCTGACGAACTACGCCGCGGGCGTGAGCGATACCCCCCTCGACCACGCGGAGGTGATCGCGACGACGCGGGTGGTGCAGACCGACTTCCAGCGACTCGTCGCGGCGTCCATCGCGGCGTTCGGGGCCTCGGGCGATATTCGGGGTTAGAAGCAGAATCGCCGAGGGAGCGCCGGAGAGACGAATGTCAGAAGCACCGCGCAGCGCCGCCGAAGAGCGCGAGACCGGGGTTGCCCCGGCCCGCGAAGGGTCGGCGGCCCGCATCGTCCCGCTCGACGCCCGAAACGCCGGGACCGCCCTCGACCTGGATCTGGTCGGGGACCTCCGGGCGAACCGCAGCGCCATCGAGCGCCGCGCCGCCACGCTGGGCACCCGGAGGAGTCTCAAGAAGGAGTGGCAGGCCGCGTGGCTGCTCCGCGCGGTGACGATGATCGACCTGACCACGCTCGCGGGCGACGACACCCCCGGCCGGGTCCGCCGTCTGGCCGCGAAGGCGCGGCGCCCCGTCCGACGCGACATCCTCGAGGCGCTCGGCGCGGACGGTCTCGGGCTGCGTGTGGCGTCGGTCTGCGTGTATCCCGAGATGGTCGAGAGCGCGGTCGACGCGGTCGAGGGGTCCGGCATCCCCGTCTGCTCGGTGGCGGCCGGATTCCCGGCCGGCCTGACGCCCATGAAACAGCGTCTCGACGAGATCGAGTGCGCCGTCGACGCGGGCGCCGGAGAGATCGACATCGTGATCTCGCGGCGACACGTCCTGACGGGCGACTGGCCGGCGCTGTACGAGGAGGTGCGCGCGTTCCGCGAGGCCTGCGGCGAGGCCCACCTGAAGACGATCATGGCGACCGGCGAGCTGGGGCACCTGAGGAACGTGGCGCGAGCGAGCTGGGTGTGCATGATGGCGGGGGCGGACTTCGTCAAGACGTCGACGGGAAAGGAGCGGGTGAACGCTACACTTTCGGTCGGTCTCGTGATGGCGCGCGCCGTCCGGGCCTACCGCGCGCTGACGGGCTACCGCGTCGGTCTCAAGCCCGCGGGCGGCATCGGGACGGCGAAGCAGGCTCTGCTGTGGCTGATCCTCGTCAAGGAAGAGCTCGGATCCGAATGGCTCGACCGGTCGCTCTTCCGGTTCGGCGCCAGCTCGTTGCTGGGAGACATCGAGCGTCAGCTCGAGCACCACGTCACGGGGCGCTATTCGGCGGCCCACCGACATCCGATGGGGTAGGTAGATAGGGAGAAGGGAACAGGGGAGCTGATGCCGAAGATCGCCGAGCTGTTCGAGACCATGGAGTACGGACCCGCACCCGAATCGGCGGATCCGGCCCGCGCGTGGATCGGGGGGCACGGGGCCGAGTTCGGGCACTTCATCGGCGGCGCCTGGACCGCCGCGTCGAAGACGTTCGAGACGCTCAACCCCGCCAGCGAGGAGATTCTCGCGCGGATCGGTCAGGGGAGTCCGGAGGACGTGGACGCCGCGGTCCGCGCGGCGCGCGGCGCCCAACAAGCCTGGGCGGCTCTCGGGGGACACGGGAGGGCCCGGCACCTGTATGCGATCGCCCGCCACATCCAGAAACACTCGCGTCTGTTCTCGACGCTCGAAACGCTCGACAACGGCAAGCCGATCCGCGAGTCACGCGACATCGACATTCCGCTGGTCGCCCGTCACTTCTACCACCATGCGGGCTGGGCGCAGCTCATGGAGCAGGAGCTCGCCGGGTACGAGCCGCTCGGGGTCGTCGGGCAGGTGATCCCGTGGAACTTCCCGCTTCTAATGCTCGCGTGGAAGGTGGCTCCGGCCCTCGCGATGGGGAACACGGTGGTGCTGAAGCCCGCCGAGTTCACCTCGCTCACGGCTCTGAGGTTCGCGGATCTGTGCGACGAGATCGGTCTACCCGCGGGGGTCGTGAACATCGTGACCGGGGACGGGTCGACCGGTGCGGCGATCGTGGAGCACCCCGACGTGGACAAGATCGCCTTCACCGGGTCGACCGAGGTCGGTCGGATCATCCGGGGCGCGACGGCGGGTTCGGGGAAGAAGCTGTCGCTCGAGCTGGGCGGCAAATCTCCGTTCGTCGTGTTCGACGATGCCGATCTCGACAGCGTCGTCGAGGGCGTGGTCGACGCGATCTGGTTCAACCAGGGTCAGGTGTGCTGCGCCGGGTCGCGCATCCTCGCCCAGGAAGGGATCGCCGAGGATCTCGCGGGACGGCTCAGGACACGGATGGAGACACTCCGCATGGGGGACCCGCTCGACAAGGGCGTCGACATCGGGGCGATCATCGCGCCGGTGCAGCTCGAGAAGATCCGCCGTCTCGTCGAGGAGGGCCGGGAGGAGGGGGCGGAGATCTGGCAGCCGTCGTGGAGCGTGCCGCGGGAGGGCTGGTTCTACCCGCCGACGCTGTGCACGGACGTTTCGTCGGCCTCGACGATCGCGCGCGTCGAGATCTTCGGGCCGGTCGTCGTACAGATGACCTTCCGGACCCCGGAGGAGGCGGTCGCGCTGGCGAACGACACCCGCTACGGCCTCGCGGCGAGCGTCTGGACGGAGAACGTCAACCTCGCCCTCGACGTCGCGTCGCGTGTCCTCGCGGGGACCGTCTGGGTCAACTGCACCAACATGTTCGACGCCGCGTCGGGGTTCGGGGGATACCGCGAGAGCGGCTTCGGAAGGGAGGGAGGGCGCGAGGGGCTGCGAGAGTACGTGAAGCGGACGAGGGCGTCGGACCGCGTGACCGCGTACACGACCGCCGCGGGCGCCGGTTCGACCGACGGGGCCGGGGACGAGCCCGTCCCGGCCACCGGTCTCACGGGGATCGACCGCACTGCGAAGCACTACTACGGAGGGGTGCAGAAGCGGCCCGACGGGGGGTACAGCCTCCCGGTCGCCGACCATACGGGTCGGGTCGTCGACGAGGTCGCCCTCGGAAACCGCAAAGACATACGGAACGCCGTCGAGGCCGCGCACGCGACCGCCTGGCGGGCCACCACCGCGCACCTCCGCGCCCAGATCCTCTTCTACCTGGCCGAAAACCTCGCGGCGCGTCAGGAGGAGATGGAGGAGCGGATCCGCGCCCTCACGGGGGTCGCGCCCGAGGCCGCGGCGCGCGAGGTCGACGCGACGATCTCCCGGGTCTTCGCCTGGGCGTCGTGGGCCGACAAATGGGACGGGGCCGTCCACCGCACGCCGTTCCGCAACGTGACCCTCGCCATGCCCGAGCCGATCGGCGTGATCGGCGTCGTGTGCCCCGATGAGCCCGCCCTTCTCGGGTTCATCTCGACCGTGCTGCCCGCGGTGTCGGTCGGCAACACGGTCGTCGCGGTGCCCTCTGAGCGCTGGCCGCTCCTCGCCACCGATCTGTATCAGGTGATCGAGACCTCGGACGTGCCGGGCGGCGTGATCAACATCGTCACCGGACGCCGCGACGAGCTCGCGCCGGTGCTGGCCGATCACGACGACGTGGACGGCGTGTGGTACTTCGGGTCCGCCGATGGCTCGGCCGACGTCGAGCGCCGATCCGTCGGCAACCTGAAGCGAACCTGGGTCGACCGCGGGATCGGACGGGACTGGTACGAGCCCGCCGACGCGGAGGGGCGCGAGTTCCTCGAGCAGGCGACGCAGGTGAAGAACATCTGGGTGCCCTACGGCGAGTAGCCCGACCGGGCGCGCCCGCGCCGGCGATCGTCGGGGCCGCCTTCAGTCCTCGAGTGCGTCGCGTGCGGCCCGGTGGCCGAGCGGCCCGTGGCCTTCGCCCAGTCCCGGGGCCAGCTCGATCGCCCGCCTCGTGAACCGAATCGCCCGATCGACCGCCTTGACGAGGGCGTCTCCGCGCGCGAGACCGGCGGTGATCGCGGCCGACAGCGTACACCCTGTGCCGTGGGTGTCCCGCCTCGAGATTCGCGCCGACTCCCATACGGTCTCGGTCTCGCCGTCCCACAGGATGTCGACAACGCGGTCGCCGCTCAGGTGGCCTCCCTTCACGAGCGCGGCGGCGGCCCCAAGATCGACGAGTCGCCGCGCCGCCCCGGCCAGCCCCTTCGGGTCGCCGAGCTCGCGTTCAACGAGCACCGCGGCCTCGGCCCGATTGGGCGTCACGACGGCGGCCTCCGGGACGAGCCCCGCGCGGACGAGCCGGACGGCCTCCTCATCGAGCAGCCGGTCGCCGCTGGTCGCCACCATCACCGGGTCGACCACGAGCGGGCCGAGATCGAGCTCGCGCGCCGCGCCGATCACGACCTCGACGATCTCCGCGCTCGCGAGCATCCCGGTCTTTGTCGCGTACGGGCGAAGGTCGGCGGCGACCGCGTCGATCTGACGTCGCACGAGCCCCGCCGGGAGGGCGTGCGCCGCCTCGACGCCGAGGGTGTTCTGCGCGGTCACCGCGGTGAGCGCGGTCGTCCCGAACACGCCGAACGCCTCGAACGTTTTGAGATCCGCCTGGATTCCCGCGCCGCCGCCCGAGTCGCTCCCGGCGATCGAGAGCGCGACGCGGACCGCGGAGTCGGGTCGGTGCAGGTCGTCCATTCACTCGCGGGGGCAGGTGGCCGTCGATACACTTTGCCGATGCCGAGCCGGTCGGAGAGGAAAGTCTGGCGCTCGCTGCGTCGGCGGAAGGGGCGGGACGAGACGGGGCGGTTCCTCGCGGAGGGTCCGCGTCTGTTGGGCGAGCTGCTGGCGACCGGCAACCCGGTGGACGTCGTCCTGCACGAGACCGGGGACACGACCGATTCGGGTCTCGTCGAGCTGCTCGCCGAGGCGCGGGAACGGGGGTTGCGGGTGGAGTCCGTCGATCGCCGGGTGATCGAGGAGATCGCGGACACGATGACGCCACAGCCGGTGCTCGCCATCGCGACGATGCGTCGCTGGACCTGGGACGACGTGGCGGGCGGTCCCGTCGTGCTGCTGGACGGCATCCAGGATCCGGGGAACGTCGGGACGCTCGTACGGACGGCGGCCGCACTCGGCGCGGCCGGGACGGTCGCGCTGGAAGGCACGGCCGACCCCTGGGGGCCCAAGGCGGTGCGGGCGTCCGCCGGCGCGGGTCTTCGACGACCCGTCTTTCGCGCCGACGCGGTCTCGACGCTCGATGAGCTGAGACGCCGCCGGTTGCAGCTCTGGGTGGCGGCGGCGGATGGCGAGCCGGTCGCCCGGGGCGATCGGGCGGAGACGCGGGTCGCGCTCGCCCTCGGTAGCGAGACGGGCGGGGTGTCGGGGACCGTGGCGGGTGGGGCGGTGCGGAGGGTCGCGGTCGAGATGTCGGCCGGGGTCGAGTCGCTCAACGTCGCGGCGGCCGGCGCGATCCTTCTGGACCGGATACTCGGAGGCGGTGGGGGAAGCGTGGAGGCTGAAGGGGCGACCGAGGGGAGGGGTACGTGACGGATCCGATCTTCCTGGCGTGGGCGGCGTTCCTGGGTGCGGCGATCGGCTCTTTTCTGAACGTCTGCATCGCGCGTCTGCCCGTGGGCGAGAGCGTCGTGTCGCCGCGCAGCCGATGCCCCGAATGCAGCGAGCAGGTCCGCTGGCACGACAACATCCCGCTCGTCTCCTGGTTCGTGCTTCGCGGGAAGTGCCGCTCCTGCTCGCAGCCCATTTCGTGGCAATACCCCGCGGTGGAGGCCGCGACGCTCGTGATCTGGGTCGGTATGGCGCTGGCCTACGGCCCGACGGCGCGCGGTCTCGTCGGAGCGATCCTGCTGTCGCTTCTGCTGGCGATCGCCCTGACGGACGCCCGCCACTACATCATCCCGGATCCGTTGTCGATCGGCGGCTTCGCTGCCGGCATGGCGGCGTCCTTCTTCCCCGGACCGCCGACGCCGCTCATGGCGCTCGGGGGCGCGGCGCTCGGATTCGGCGTGCTGTTCGCCGTCGGGTGGGCGGGCGAGCGCGCGTTCAAGAAACCCGCGATGGGCGGCGGCGACATGAAGATGATGGCGATGATCGGGGCGTTCCTCGGCCCGTTGGGCGCCATGCTCACGATCTTTCTCGGCGCCCTGGCCGGCTCGGTGATCTTCGGACCGATATCGATGAAAACCGGGAAGCTGGTGCCCTTCGGCGTGTTCCTCGCGCTCGGGGCGGCGGTGACGTTCCTGTTCGGCGACTGGCTGATCGACTGGTACTCGGGGTATCTGGCAAACGCCTGATCCGTCCCGGAGTCGCGATTCCCTCGGGCGTTGTGCCCCCTCGTCAGGCGCCCGGCGGCAGATCCTCGTCCGTCGTCTCGTCCGGAACCGGGTGTCTGCTCAGACGGACGCGGGTCACCTGTGTGTCCGTCGCGCGGAGGATCTCGATGGTGACGCCCGCGCGCTCGAGCGTGTCGCCCTCGCGCGGCACCCGGCCGAGCTCATCGAGGAGGTAGCCGTTCAGGCTGCGGTGCTCGAGCATCGGGAAGGCGGTGCCGAAGAAGTGGTTGACCTCGCGCAGGTCGGCCGTCCCGGCCGCGAGGAGCTCATCCCGGCTGACCCTCACGATCGGCGTCTCCGGCCGATCGGTCTCGTCGACGATCTCGCCGACGAGCTCCTCGAGGATATCCTCGAGACTGACGATCCCGTCGACGCCACCGTGCTCGTCCACGACGATGCCGAGGTGGACCCGACGGCTCCGGAACTGTTCGAGCAGCTCGAGGAGCGTGACGGATTCGGGCACGAAGAGCGGGTCGCGCGCGAGCCGACCCAGGGGCACGTCGCGTTGACCGAGCAGGAGCGCCTGGTAGGCGTCACGCAGATAGAGCACGCCCGTCACGCGATCCAGCGATCCGTCGTACACGGGGATGCGCGAGTGGCGAACGTCGGGTAGCTGGGTCGCGACGTCCGCCAGGGCGAGGTCCTCCGGCCAGGCGAACACCTCGACCCTCGGCGTCATGATCTCCCATGCGCGCCGGCGGTCGAGGGTGAACCCTCGCTCGACCATCCGCCGCTCGTGCTCTTCGATCTCGCCGACCTGGTGACCGAGTCGCGCCATGGCCCTGATCTCGCGCTTCGTGACGGGCGGGACGTTCGGCCCTCGGGCGGCCGGCAACACCACATCGAGCAGCCGGTCGAGCGGCACGATGATCGGCGTGAGGAGGCGACGCAGCCCGCGAAGCGGCGGCGCCACCAGCAGAGACATCTGGACCGCGTTACGGGCGGCGAAGCTCTTCGGCGCGATCTCTCCGAAGAAGAGGACCAGGAGGGTCATCACCCCGGTGGCGATCCCGACTCCGGCCGAGCCGATCGCCTCGGTCGCCGCGTACGTGGCCACCGAGGCGGCGCCGATGTTCGCGACATTGTTGCCCACGAGGATCGTGATCAGCAGCGTCTCCGGATCCGACTTGAGGTCGGCGAGCGCGCGC